>JAGLHQ010000127.1 GCA_023143375.1 Planctomycetota bacterium | reverse complement strand
GGCGCTCATGCAGCTAAGACGCTGCTGCAAACGACCAAAGCTATCGGCCAGTTGCGGGGCAGGTTCCACGATTACTATTTCTCGCCGGACGAGGAGCCCGTCAAGCTGATGCCAACTTATCACCCGTCGTATCTGCTTAGGAGCTATTCGCCAGACAACCGCAGGCGCGTTTGGGACGATATGCAAAAGGTTTTAGGCGAGCTTGGAATGGACGTGCCTACGCCAAGCAAGAACAAATAGCTATAACAGCGTGTCGATGATGAACCTTGCGCCGCCGATCAGGTCGGCAGCGACGGCGGCGATTAGCAGCGACCAACGAAGACTCCTGAAACGTATTCCCGATTCAGCTAACAGAAAAACGATTCCCAACAGCACCACAGCCAGCGAATGAATCCTTGCGGTTTGCGCATAGATAAAGCCGAGCTGACGCGAAAGCATCAGAGTTAGAGCAGCCACTGCACAGATGATAAGTATGCAGATCAGTATCCACTTTGAATCGTTCTTTCCGGCAAGGGCCAGCGACTGGGTTCCGAGGCCGGCGAGGACCGAAGCGAACAGCATCACTATCAGCCCCCATACCACCGGCGGGGTTTCAAAGATCGGCTGGCCCATGGCGAGCACAAGGGCCGGGGCTACGATCATCATTATCTTGTAACGTCGAGACCTGATATATATCATCAGTCCGCACAGGCTCATTGCCGCCGGGACGTGGTACAGGCCTGCGATGAATGTGTGCGGCTTTAGCGAAAGCGGGGCGATGAGGCCTGCGATGCCGGCGGCGTCAAACCCGAAAGCAACCGGGACGGGAAAGAGCCGTTGCGACGAGAGAAACATAAAGAAACCGATCATAGCAGCGAACGGCAGGAGGCAAAGGGCAATGCCGATGCCGTTTTGGCCGCGAGTGCCCCTCTTGCGTGCCTGGTAGAAGACAGCCGGGCAAAAGAGCCATGGCATCACAGCGGCTGGGAGCATTGCCAGCGAATGGTAGGCTGTGAAGCCGAGGACGAACGGGCAAAAGCCGTAGACTGCGCCTGTGAGAAGCTCAGCGGCGAATGAACCTATCCATCGTGTTGAGATGACGAAACAGCCGAGAGCGGCGACGATGGACGCTAAGAGCACCATGCGGTCCGTCAGGCGGTCGAGGTAGGGCAGGTAGAGGTAGAGGCCTAAGGAGGTGTAGAGGGCCGAGGCGAAGATCAGCTTGACGCAGATACGCCTGAAGTCGAAGTCGAGGTCGAGGTTATGATGTCCGTTTGACGGTATTTCCACCAGTTTCTCCAATTGTTCTATAAGCCTAAATCGTCATTGCAAGCGCGATCACTTGATTTATAGCTTAAATACCGCTGTGAAAGCCTGAAATGAAAAACCCCCTATTGTAACAAAAAGGTCCGCCGGACCTTAAATTTTCCTTTATGCCAGAAAAGGAACCCGGTCTATTTATTTATGCCAGTTGTGCCTTTATTTTGCCATATTCATTGCACTTACCCATCCTGCAGCAGTCATGACAATGAATGGATATAAAACTAAAGATACCATACCAATCAAAGCAGTCACTACACATACTATCAAATTCTCATCTGACTCTGGCCATTTCCATAAAACGATTGTCATAAGAATGAATACAAAAATTACTGTAAGAACAATATTTTGAAATAAAGGCATTGTGATTACTATTGCACCATACCCAATCAAAGAAGCAGCGAACACTCCAATAAGTGGTATTGAAACATCAAACGTTTTATGAAAAAGATACATCCCGCAAAAAATTAATGATAATGGTAAAATGAATACGATCAGTATTGCTGACACAAGAAGTCTCCTTTCCCGGAGAGTAAATTAAATAGAAACTAAGAGTCAACTAAAAGAAGTCAGACCCCTTTATTTATTCCCTTTATATATAGCTTTGAACCATCCTATCCAATTCGGATATTTGTTTAATGACAATAGAATGGTTGAAGTGTATGACTTAAGGCACAAGCAAACAAGGAATATGCCCGTAAACAAGTATTTTTGACCGCATACCGGATGTTCTGTGAAGTAAGGTACAAAGCACAGGCACACAAGAGAAAACACAATGGTTCCAGTGGTTAGTATTATGCCACTCACTATCGAATTAACAAAGTGCTTTTTAATCTCTATCTGGGTTTTTAACTGGGAGTACCAAAAAGCCGACTCTGGATCATTGTTCTTTGAGGCATTCTTAAAATGATGGAAATGGGTGTCAATTATCATCAAGAAATTATTCCAATTGTGACAATTGCTTTCAAGATACATTAGTTTAAAACTTTCACTTTGAGGTTCAAACCCAAGCTCTATTATTTTGTTGTGCATCTGTTCTGCATAAGATTTACATACTTTATCGTTTCTGTTTAATGTATATGTTGTGCATGCCAGCATAAGGCCAAAACCAACCGCTAATGTTTGGGCGATAGTTGAAAAAGTATAATAGAAAGCATTTTCATTTATTTTTAAAGCAGATTTTTGGTCAGTTTGCTTTTGGGATTCAGCTTCTGCTTTTGACTTTGTTAATTTTAATTCTTCTTTCGGTAGCTCCTTGTTATCTAACGGTCTATCAAGAGAACCATAAGCTACAAGAAATAGTAGACAAACAATTATAAGCACTGCGATTATATTTTTTACTTTTTCCATTCCATATCCTTTGAAATAAATACCCAAATAATTGTAAGAGTGACCTTATCTATTGTCAACTGCTATTTGTCGTATATCCCAGCTCTTTCTTCATTAAATCTACGTATAGGGCGATTGGTTTTCTGCCCTGCTTTTTGGCGTTTTGTGCGAGCTTATACGCGGCGGAAAAGACCTTTTTGTCATCACGGTCGGCTGCCAGCTTACGGACGAACGCCGCGATGTTCCGCAGCGTCGTCTTATCGCTATTTGTGATCGCGTCGAACAGCTCACAGGTCAGCAGAACGAGCTTTTGCTCTTCCGAACGAAACGGGGCGGAATTAGAAATCGAGAGATCTTTTTCGGAATCGGCGTGCGGTTTCGTATCGTCTTTACTTTCCTTTTCTTTACTTTCGTTTACGTTTCGTTTACTTTCCTTAGCTGCATCGCTGTTTGAACACTGTTGCAACGCTGCTGACCTTGCCTTTGCGGACTTAAGTCCTGCTTTGCGTTTGTCCTGGAAGAACTTTTTTGCCTTCCGCAGGTCGGCGCTAACGGTTTTATGCTCGATGTTGCGTCCTTTAATTATGAAGAATTTTTTCACCTGCGCGAAGTCTTTGCGTGCGGTTTTGCTGCCGGTGATCTGCGTAAGCTTTGCATATTTCAGCGGGCACTTTCCGTTATTGCAGTACAGGTAAAACTTTAGCGACCAGTAGAACCCGCGCAGATGCGTGGAAAGTTCCTGGAAGTCCATGTCATAAAGGTCAACGTCCGGCTGGATCTGAACGTACTTTATAGCGCCCTTGATTACCATATATTTTCCTTTTGTATAAAAACTGTGTATTCACAGCATGTGTTTACTTAAACAACTAATGGATCACGATCTTATCACCCTAAAGGGTGTTTCTCCTTCGTCGAAATAGTCGTTAGTATTTAGTATTTAGTCTTTTGGTCGTCGGCCATAATATTTCCCGTTTATCTTCAGCGCTATCATTCCGTCGATGGGTATCAGGCGGTGCAGTTGTTTGGTCATGTCGAAGACGGTTACCAGGCGTTTTTTGTGCGGGTCGAACCTGACTGTTCCGCCTTTCAGGTACTTTGTAACGGACATGCGTGCGGTCATGTGTCGCAGGGAATCGTCGAATCGTGTCTTAAATACGACGCTGAATATCCCGTTACATTTGTAGATACGGTTGCGCATCTGGTTAGCGGAAAGCAGGGCGTCAAAGTTATACGAGCCATACTCGCCGGCGACCGATCGCTTAACATGGTCATACATCGCTGCTGCTTCGTACTTGTTGTAGAATCGTTTATACAATACACGCTTTTTCTCGGATTGCAGCTTTGCCAGGTAGCGTTTCTTTCGTTTCCCGGAAACTTTGCATACTCCCAGAAATCCTGTGTTGCTGCGCCTTGCATGGCAGTTGAAATGGTTCTGGGTTTGGGTTGCAAAACGCAGGTTCTTTCGTGTGTTGTTAAGCCCGTCGCCGTCTACGTGGTCTATCATCTGGCCCGGCTGTGCGTTTATGATGAAACGATGCATGCGGATAGCTTTTTTCCTACTGCCTTTGACGCGTGCAGACCTTGCAGCATAAAATGTACGATTTTCATGGTCTGGTTTTTTGGCATACCACTTGTGTTTGTTTACCCGTTTTGCGTCGCGTTTGTCTACCAGGGCGAACTTGCCTTGTGTTAGTGCTATCTTGACCGGTTTTGCTTTCATTGTGATCTCCTTACCAAGTTTTCAATGTCTCTATTTTCAGGGACACAAAAAAAACATGTCCCTCCATTAAAAGCACAAACTTGTTCAAATTATGCGAAAACAGGGGTGTGAAAGTTTTCACAAGCAATGTAAGTACAGGGGAGGTAAGGCGTAAAAATTTTTTATTTTTTTGGCATTTTTGAAAAAAGTACCCGCGCTTTTTATGCTATTCGGATAAACAAGCTCTTGCTCTGCGATGTATGATCTCGGGTATTCAAATCCGGTGTCCATGGACACCGGATTTGAATACACGCAATTAGAAATCGTCGTGATGCAAACTGATCTTGTAAACTTTGCATTTTCAGTCAAAATAAGAAATCACAGGCTTTTATTAGTACTTTTTTCATTCATTTTTGGAGTATTCTGTTTTGCGGTTTGCATTTGTTTGCCAAATCTGCTAATCTGGAATTTACAGTAAAATAAAGCTTACGGAGAGGTTTTTTTTACGTCAAACCATTTCATTCAGGAGATACAGGTATGAGCGGAATTTTCGGTGTGGTTTCAAAAGACGGTTGTGCGGAGGATCTTTTTTACGGTACAGACTATCATTCGCATTTAGGCACGGAGTTTGGCGGGGTTGCAGTTCTCGGTACCCGGTTCATGCGTCAGATCCATGCGCTTAATCAAAGCCAGTTCAAATCGAAGTTCCATGACGACTTGAAGGACATGAAAGGCAACAAGGGGATCGGTGTTATCAGCGGTTCCGACGAACAACCTATATTTCTGAATTCCAGGTTCGGTCCGTTCTGCCTTGCTACTAACGGTATCGTTGAAAACGAAGACGAGTTAATGGCCGGGCTTCTTAAAGAAGGTGTTTCTTTTAGCGAGGTTAGCAAAAAAAAGGTTAATACAACCGAGCTTATCGCAAAACTTATCAACCGGGGAGACACACTTACCGATGGTATCGAGCAGATGTTCGGAGTTATCGAGGGCTCTTGCTCTCTGCTGCTGCTGAACCGTACAGGTGTCTATGCCGCCCGCGACAGGCATGGATATAACCCTCTTATGGTCGGTAAAAAAGAGGATGCCTGGGCAGTGACCAGCGAGACTTCTGCTTTTAAGAATCTTGATTTTGAAGTTGTTAAAGATCTGGAACCGGGGGAGATCGTGCTTGTCAATGAAGACGGTGTTGTTCAACGAAAGGCCGGTACGTCAGGGATAAACCAGGTGTGTACATTCCTTTGGATCTATACCGGTTTCCCGGCATCGAACTATGAAGGTATTAATGCAGAGATCGTGCGTGAAAAGTGCGGCCGGCTCCTTGCGAAACAGGACACTGATATTGACGTTGATGTTGTTTCAGGCGTTCCGGATTCGGGCATGGCACACGGGCTGGGGTATGCGATGGAATCCAAAAAGCCATTCCGCCGTCCGCTTGTTAAATATACGCCGGGTTACGGCAGGAGTTATACGCCTCCATCGCAGACGACTCGCGATCTTGTTGCGAAGATGAAGCTTGTCGCGATCAAAGAAGTCATCGAAGGTAACAGCATTGTTCTCTGCGAGGATTCTATCGTCAGAGGGACGCAGTTGAAGAACTTTACGGTCAAAAAACTATGGGATTGCGGCGCTAAGGAACTGCATGTAAGGCCTGCGTGCCCGCCGCTGATGTTCCCGTGTAAGTTTAATCTTTCGACACGGTCGATCCATGAACTGGCAGCACGAAAGGCAATCCGTGACATTGAGGGACATGACTTGAAGAATGTTTCCGAATATACGGATCCTACGACTAAAAAATACAAACAAATGATCGATTGGATCACCAGGGACATAGGGGTAACAACCCTGCGATATCAAACTATCGATGATATGGTCAAAGCGGTTGGCCTCCCGAAGGAGAAAATGTGTACGTATTGCTGGACAGGTGAATGCCCGAAAGCGTGCAGCGGGAAGGCTAAGATCGACATCAAAGAAATTAAAAAGCCTGCGGCAAAGATTTCGTCAAAAGGGGCCGTGAGCTAATAATTAATCGTAGTTGGCCGATCGGCTTGTAAAGCTATTTTAGTATGCACTTTCCCGTACCGTTTTGAATGGTACCGAGGCGGTACACGGTTTCGCCGTATTTTGTGAGTTTTTCTGTGATGGAGTTCGCAAAGTCAGGGGCTACAACCATTACGTATCCGATGCCCATATTAAAGACTCGGAACATTTCCTCTTCCTTTACGGGCCCCTTTTTCTGCATGTAATTAAATATCGCGGGGACCTCCCATGCGGATTTGTTTATGACAGCGTTGCAGTTTTTGGGCAGTACTCTGGGTACGTTGCCTACGAGGCCGCCGCCTGTGATGTTGGCCATGGCGTGAACTACTTTTTTGACCTTATATTTACCGAGAAGCCACACGATGGATTTTGCATAGATCCTTGTCGGCTCTAAGAGTACTTCGCCGATGGTTTTGTTGTCGAGTTCTTTGACGCGATCTTTGGCTTTGTGCTTTAGCTGTTTAAAACAGATGTGTCTTGCCAGAGAGTATCCGTTAGAGTGTACTCCGCTGGAGGCAAGGCCTAAAATGACATCGCCTTTTTCAACGGCAGAACCGTCGATGATGCGGTTTTTCTCTACGACGCCGACGGCGAAGCCTGCCATGTCGAATTCGTTTTTTCTATATATGTCGGGCATTTCCGCGGTTTCTCCGCCGATGAGTGCACAGTCCGAGAGTTTACAGCCGGCGGCGATACCTTCTACCATTTCGGCGATCTCTTCCGGAACGAGCTTGTTAACTGCCAGATAGTCGAGGAAAAAGAGCGGTTCTGCGCCGAGGACGATCATGTCGTTGATGCTCATGGCGACCAGATCGATACCGACGGTGTCGTACTTTTTCATTGCCTGTGCGACTTTTATTTTTGTTCCTACGCCGTCAGTGCATGAGACGAGTAGGGGGTTTTTGTAATTTTTCTTGAAAAGTTTTTCGTTGAAGTCGAGCCGAAAGAGGCCTGCGAAGCCGTTTTTCATGTTGACGACGCGCGGCCCGTGGGTTTTTGCGACGGATCGGCTGATGCGGTCAACCATAACGTCGTTGGCGTCGATGCTTACTCCCGATTCTTCGTAGCTGATAAATTTGGCCATGTTTTTTTTAATCCTTTAAATTTTCGATCAAGCGTCCTCGTCATCGAAAAGCTGTTTTTGATACTGTTCCATGGTGAACTTGTTTACGACGGTGTTAACCGGTATCTTGTATTTTCCCGACCAGCATGCAGTGCAGTAATGGTCGGCAGGCAACTTCGCACATGCGAGCATTCCTTCCAGCGAGAGGTATCCGATGGAGTCAACGCCGATGAACTTTGCGATCTCGTCGAGAGTCTTGTTGTTTGCGACGAGTTCTTCTTTCGTGGGGAAGTCTACGCCATAAAAGCAGGGGTGCTTTATTGGAGGGCATCCTACGCGCAAATGTATTTCTTTTGCTCCTGCCTCCCTTAGCGATTTCATCTTACCTTTTGTGGTTGTGCCACGTACGATGGAGTCGTCTACGACGACAACGCGTTTGTCCTTTACGACTTCTTTAATGACCGATAGCTTTAGCTTTACAGCGAGATTCCTTAGCTCCTGTGTGGGCGAAAGGAAGGTTCTGCCGACATAGTGGCTTCTGACGAACCCCATGTCGAACGGTATCCCGCTTTGTCTGGCATAACCTACGGCTGCGGAAGTTCCCGAATCCGGTACGGGTGTTACGATGTCAGCTTCTACGGGGTATTCTATTGCGAGTCTTTCACCGCATTTTTTTCTGATGTTGTGTACGTTTTCCCCGAAGATGACGCTGCTTTGTTTTGCAAAGTAAACGTGCTCGAACATGCAGTGGGCCGGCGTTACGATTCCGGGTGTTACGAAAAACCTGCTCGATAAACCATTTTTATCGAGTGTTACGATCTCGCCAGGCTCGACGTCGCGTATGAACTTTGCTTCGATGGCGTCAAATGCACACGATTCGCTTGCGACGCAGTAGTAACCTTCTTTTGTTTTCCCGATGCTTAGCGGGCGAATTCCATACGGGTCGCGGGCCGCTTCGATCCGGTCGCTGAACAAAAAGAGGATCGAGTACGAACCCTGGAGATGATTTAGTACGTGACCGAGCGGGTCTGATTTTGTTACGTGCGTCGGTTTTGCCAGTAGGTGCGTTATGATCTCAGTGTCGTTTGTTGACTTGAAAATGTGCCCGTGTGCCTCATATTCGTCGCGGAGCATTGATGCGTTAATGAGATTTCCGTTATGTGCGACTGCGACCTGTCCCCTGGAATATTCGCAGAGGAGAGGTTGGGCGTTTGATTTGTTGCTGGAACCTGCGGTCGAGTAT
>JAGLHQ010000126.1 GCA_023143375.1 Planctomycetota bacterium | reverse complement strand
CCTGCAATGGGTTATAAGACATTCTTTGTTAAACCTATCGCCAAGAATGATGTTCTTCCGACGCGTCCGGCTACGATGGTAACCGGTATTAATACAATGGAAAATGAATTCCTGCGTGTTGCTGTAAACGGCAACGGAACAATGACTATTACCGATAAGCAGAGCGGCAAGGTTTTCGAGAACATGGGATACTTCCGCGATACCGCCGAGGTCGGCGATCCATGGCAGCATTTTGACGTAGAGCATAAGCAATCGTTAACTACGATCAATGAAAAAGCTGAAGTAAGCCTTATCCGGGACGGCGGATTAGAAGCAGCGTTTAAGATCGCTATCGACTGGCAGCTTCCCGAATGTCGTACTGCCGGCGATACAGCTCGCAGCGAACATACAAAAACCGTTCGCATCGAAAGCACTATCACACTGCGTAAGGGACAAAAGTGGGTTGACATTACAACCGATGTTGACAACACCGTCGAGGATCATTATTTGCAGACCGCTTTCCCAAGCGGCATTTGTGCCGAGACAACTTTTGCTCAGGGTCAGTTTGATGTGCTCGAACGTGCGGTTAAACTTCCGTACTCCGAGGACTACCGCGAGCCTCCTCAGTCGGAAGAGCCGATGAATTCCTTCATTGACATTAGCGATGGCGACAACGGTCTTGCAATCCTGAACGAAGGGATGAAGGCCTACGAAGCGACCGACCAAGATCAACCCGAATTGCGTCTTACACTGCTTCGCGGTTTCCCGCTGCGTATTTGTGTTACACAGGAAATGACCGATTACAGCAAGGTCGACAAGAGTTCGCAATGCCTTGGCGAGCATACGTTCCATTATGCCGTTATGCCGCATAAGGGTGATTGGGAAAAAGCAAAACTGTGGAACGCAGCCGAGCAGTTTAATCTGTCACTGGTGATCGGGCAGACTGCACCGACTAAAAACGGAACCGAACCTATGCAGAAATCGTTCCTTGAGATATCAGATGAAACTATCGCTGTAAGTGCGGTTAAGAAAAGTGAAGACGGCAACGGATGGGTTGTTCGCCTCTTTAACCCGGCCTCCAGCACGATCAAAACAAAGCTGAGGCTTAACGGCGGAAAGGCCAATCCCTCTAAAATAAACAGTCCTGTTGAAAGGCTGCAGAAGGAGATGGTTGTTGCCGGTACCGGCAAGCAGGCATGGAGTACTGTCCGAATCGTAAATCTGGAAGAAATTCCGGAAAAAGAACTTGCTTTGGATACCGATAGCTGGTGTAATATTGAAATTACACCCAAGCAGATCCTGACACTGGAGTTTTTGGCCGACTAAAATATGAACGTGTGATGAAAATAAATACTATTCCCAAAGAAAAGAGGTAATCCATGGAAGGTCTTTTGACTACGATCGATTATGTTTTAATTGCCGGTTATTTTATCATTTTGATGGGGATCGGTATTTATCTCCAGAAGAAAGCATCCAACAGTATTGAGGACTATTTCATAGGTGCCCGAAAAATACCCGGCTGGCTGTTAGGGGTCGCCGGTTTTACCCAGTTCGTCGATATCACCGGCACCGCGGTTATCATCTCGTTTTTATATATGCTTGGCCCCAAAGGAATGCTGATCGAGTTGCGAGGCGGATTGTGTATTCACATGGCCATCATCCTGATTTGGGCCGGTAAATGGCACCGACGCAGCGGGTGTATTACCGGTGCTGAATGGATGATCTTCCGATTCGGTAACGGCCCGGACGGAAAAGCCGCACGCATCATCACTGCTGTATCTATGCAGATATTTGTAACCGGAATGGTCATCTACCTGTCCAAGGGCGTGGGGGTCTTCTTTTCGACATTTTTGCCGTACTCTCCGGCACAGTGCTCCTTTGTCGTGATCATGATCGCGTGTGCTTATACAGCCGCGTCCGGTTTTTACGGGGTTGTGTTTACCGATCTGTTCCAGGGATTTATTATCATAGCGGCGGTTATTGTTGTTACCGTTTTGGCTGTCCAGAAAAGCTGGTACGATCCGAACTTCGCGCAATTGGCAACCGATATGTCCGGCATGGAAGGATGGGCCAGTTCGGTACCTAAATGGAAGGTGAATATGCCGGAGGGCTATGAGAATTATAACTTCCTGACAATAATGGCAATGTTCTATCTGCTCAAGACCATCATTAATGGTATGGGCGGCGGTGGTGAGCCGAAATATTTCGGCGCCAGAAATGACCGTGAATGCGGCACGCTGACATTTATTTGGACCACTTTGATGGCTTTCCGTTGGCCCATGATGATCGGTTTTGCGATCCTCGGTATTTATTTTATCAACAGTAATATTCCGGACACAGCCCTTCTCGCCGATGCAGCGGGGATGATCAAAACTACTTTCGCCGGTGTTACCCATCCTCAGTGGGACGGTACGGTTTCTGAGATAATTAAAAATCAAGCCCAGTACCCCGATCTAATCGGACAATTGCAGGACCTGTTAGGTTCGACATGGACGGAACAACTTCGTTTGACAAGTTTTTACGGAACTATTAACGCGGAAAAGATCTTACCGGTTGTCATCTTAAATTCGATCCCGATGGGTCTTAAAGGATTGCTTTTGATCGCACTTACATCGGCTTGCATGTCCACATTCGATGGAAACGTCAACTGGTCAGTCGGTCTTATTACACGCGACCTTTATCAAGCATACTTTAGACCAAATGCTAATACTAAAGAGCTTATCAGAGTCAGTTGGGTTTTTACATTTGCCATTGGTATAATCGGCTTCTTTTTGGCCTTTACAGTGAAAAACATCAATGACATCTGGGGATGGTTGATGATGGCACTTGGAACCGGTTTCTTTGTTCCAAGTTGTATTAAGCTTTATTGGGGACGTTTCAACGGATGGGGGTTCTCGGCTGGAATGGCGATGGGCGTTGGCAGTGCGGTTGTTCAGCGTATATTTTGGCCTGAGATGTCAGAAATGTGGCAGTTTGTTCTTACAGGTTCCTTGAGCCTGGGCGGTTCTATCATCGGGACACTGGTAACGGCACCGACGGATCCGGAAATTGTCAAAAAGTTCTATCTGAAAACCAAACCGTTCGGTTTCTGGGGCAAATTCAAGGATATGCTGGATCCTGAGACACGCAAAAAGGTCAACGACGAACACTTCTACGATCTTCTTTCGCTGCCGTTCGTAATGGTCTGGCACTATATGATGCTGCTGCTTCCGGTACTGCTGGTTATTGGCAATAAGAAAGAGTTTATCTGGGGAGCTGTTCTCCTCGCTATCGCAATGGCCGGCATGTGGAAATTCTGGTACAAGAAGCTGCCAAAGGAAAACGTCTACGACGATTAATTTGTCTTCGAAATTAAAATGGTATTTCTGAAATTCTGGGATGCCATTTTTTTTATACTGTTTTCGGATGTAACAGAGCGTAAGCAACTGTTTTGTGATCTTTGCCAAGCAGGGATTTTTGTTCGATGATTTCGGTCACAGCGGCGGAAATGCCATTGTAACTCAGTCAGGTTCGGATATTTGTCCGGTCGGTGTTCAGATCAATAAAGTACAGCACCATGCAGGTGTTCAGTTTGCAAATTGCCAGTTTATGTCAACGGTCAAGATCGGCCCTAAGAACACCGGTCCTGTGAAAATTTCAAGCAGCGGCTTCTGGAAGATTCGCGAAACACTTGAGCAGGTCGTAAACGAAGGTCGCGGTACAGTTATATTGAATGGATGCCATTTCTACGATTGGGATATCCCGAAAAAAGGCGTCCCTTGCATCAGAGCGACCAACGGAAGACTTATTCTGGGTAACTGTGAATTCATGGCGAATAAGAAAACAGTGCTTTTGGAAGACAAGTTTATTTCCGGAACGATTACGGGTTGTTTGTTCAGGAACAACACTATCGTAAATAATTCAAAGGGCAAACTTGAAATGGCAGCAAATATTTTCGAATGAGATATGCGTGAAATGAATTGGCTGGCTTTAACTGGAGAAGATCATGAAATGTTATAAATATTGTTTTTCAGTGATGCTTATAGTAATATTATTATTCAGTTCTGTTGCTTTTGCTATGGCTAAAACATCCAGTTCTACCACAAATAAAACTCCCCAAAAACCGGAATACACGTTTGCTTTTCTGGGAGACATGCACTACGACAAACTTTATCATCATGACATGAACTGGGTAAAAGAGACGCACCCCGGCGATATTCGACAGATCGAAAATTACAGCAAGGTCACAAAACAAAACACACCTGCCCTTCTCGAATCGGTTTCCAATTCTCTGAAAAATCAAAACAGCCCAACATTTGCGACCATACAGATCGGCGACTTCGTCGAAGGCTTGTGCGGCAGTTACGAGCTTCAGGTTTTGCAATTCAAAGAAGCGATCGCTTTCGTGGAGCCATTAACCGCATCGATGCCATTTTTAATTACCAAAGGCAATCATGATGTAACAGGGCCAGGCGCAGCTAAGGCTTAC
>JAGLHQ010000125.1 GCA_023143375.1 Planctomycetota bacterium | reverse complement strand
TATTATGTTAAACATAAAAGCGATCTCTTCATTTTTTTCGATGCGTACAGACCCGACCTCGACTGGCTTGCTCAAGTACTGGACCAACAGCCCGCCAAGCATGTATTCTTCATTATTCATAAACCCGTAGTCCCCTACAATGCACGGAGCCAATGGCACATCTTTTCTAAGGACAAAGATCGTTTAAAGCGAGAAAAGCTTTTATCTCTTCTGGGGAAACACCACGCGATCGTTCTTAGCGGCCATTTGCATTATTACTCTGCCCTCCGTCGAAAAACGGACAGTGGTTCTTTTGTTCAATTGTCAATGAACAGCGTGCTCGATTTTGATGAAAGAAAGGTTAAATTGCTTGAGGGAGTTGATGAATATACTCCTGACCTGGTTAACCTTGAAGCTAATTTCAGCACCAAAACAAAAGACGCTCGCAGAGAGCTTTTGAAAAATGAAAAACCGTTCATAGATTACTTTGAATTGGCCAAAACGCCCTGTTATAGTCTAATGAAGGTTTCCGATAATTATATCGATGTAGATGTACGCCTAAGAAGCAGTCAAAGCACATGGCGCCGGCTTCGTATTGAAAGATCGACCCTTAACATTACAAATACCAGTGATAACCTAACAAACAAATTTACATCAAAAAAACTATTAGATGGAGAGTGAAATGACAACAAAGAAAGTGCTTTTTTATGGTATAATTCTGGTCGTATTTCTTATGATGACTCAATCGGTCATTGCAATCGATAAAACTAAAACCTCACAGAAAGCGGCGGAAAGTAAAATGAGTGCATCGGCAAAACCATTAGTCGGCGTGTATTACTATCCATGGTACTATGGCACCGGCAGATGGTATCAAAGAAGTCAGTGGAAAAGGGTTATGCGGATGCACCTTAAAGTTCCGCAGGAGCCTAAAAGCGGGCTCTACGATTCCAGCGATCCAAAGGTTATCGCCGAGCATATCGAACAAAGCGTTCGAGGCGGAATTTCATTTTGGGCTGTCAGTTGGTGGCGACCCGGCGACTTCAAAGATGATGCGTTCAAGAATCATATTTTAAAACATCCGGACTCATCAAAATTGAAATACGCCGTCCTTTACGAAAGCACCGGACGATTGGGAAGCTTTGACAATCCCGATTACAGCAAATGGATCGGCGACCTGGAATACATTAAGAAAACTTATTTCGACGATCCTCGCTACCTGAAGATCAACGGCAAACCCGCTATCTTCGTTTACTTAACAAGGGAATATTTCCGAAATAAAGGACACGATGCACTTAAGCAGATGCGTGAAAAATTCCCTGAGATATACCTTGTCGGCGACGACGTGTTCTACGGCGACGATATCGTGGAATACAAGGCTGAGTGGGCGAAAAATTTCGATGCTGTAACAGCCTACGATGTCTACGGCCAATCCGTCGGACCGCATGGCGGTACGCATAAAGCCATCAAATTTATCGCGGGCAATTATAAGCTGGCCAAAAAAGCGGCCAACAGCGTTGGGACAGCCTTTATGCCTGCGATCGCTCCCGGCTATAATGACACGGCTGTGCGAGATGGACATCCGGGCAGGGCTCGCTACTTTACCGATGTTGAAAACTCAAAAGAAGGCGATATCTTCCGCGAAATGATCCGCCAGGTGGCACTGCCAAATATAGACCCATCGTGTGATAATATTATAATGGTAACCAGTTTTAACGAATGGTATGAGGACAGCCAGATCGAGGCAACAGCGGGAACAGCTCCGGTGAGCACTACCGACGACTCCAAAAGCGGAACCTATTATACCGGCGGACAGAAATACGTCGACTACGAATACCTCTATCTGGATATATTGAAACAGGAAATTCAATAAAACACACAGATGAAAGTCTATGAATAGCAGAGAACGCATTATAGCGGCGTTAAATCATCAGCCGACCGATCGGCTGGCGATCGATTTTGGGGGGACGGTTCTATCGGGTGCTCATGTTAGTGTTATATCGCAGCTTCGTGAGAAGCTTGGCTTAGGTAGCGGTCCGGTCAAGGTATCGGAGCCTGCCCAGATGCTTGGTGAAGTAGACGCGGAACTGGCAAACGCAGCGATGTCGGATGTGGTTTTTCTTGGCGCTCCTACAAACGTGTTCGCTTTTGAGCAGACCGGCTGGAAACCATGGACCACCTTTGACGGGACGGACGTGCTTGTTCCGGAAAAGTTTAATACCGAACCCGCAGATGACGGCAGCATCCTGATGTATGCAGGGGGGGATAAGAGTTATCCGCCAAGTGCGAAGATGCCTAAGGGCGGATTCTATTTCGATGCGATCATTCGTCAAAAGCCTATCGTCGAATCTGAGCTTACAGCAGAAGACAACCTTGAAGAGTTTGCGATCCTTGACGATGAGACGTTAGGCAAGTGGCAGAAAAACGCTGACGAGCTTTATGCGAATACTGACAAAGCGATATCGACGGGCTTTCCGGGGACGGGGTTTGGGGATGTGTTTCTGGTACCTGCTCCGTTTTTGAAGGACCCTAAGGGGATACGTGATATTGAGGAGTGGTACATCAGCACGATAACCAGAAAATATCTGATCAAAGAGATATTCGATAGGCAAGCGGAGATCGCCGCCCAGAATTTGAAGCTTCTTTATCAGGCGGTGGGCGAAAACCCCAACGATCACCTCACAGAAGTAAACGTCCGCCAAACAATCTTCTACCCTCGCAAACCATTTACAAACTACATCACCGTCCGCGGTTTCAAAATGCGACACGCAGCCCCAAAGTGGGCTCCACCTACCGCCGAGCAAATGGGCCTGATCGGTACGCACTGGAGTAAGGGCTGGATCATTGAAAATAATATCATTTCACACTCGATCAATACGGGGATATCGCTGGGTAAGTATGGCGATGAATTTGATAATGCGGGGCCTACGGCGCAAGCGTATCTTGATTCGATAGACAGGGCACGTGCTAACGGCTGGAACAAAGAAACCGTTGGTAGTCATATCATTCGTAACAATGAGATTTCCTGGTGCGAGCAGGCTGGGATCGTTGGCAGTATGGGGGCGTCGTTCTCGAAAATAACCGGAAATTACATTCATGACATCTTCACGCAGATGCGGTTTACCGGGGCGGAGATGGCGGGTATTAAGTTCCATGCGCCGATCGATATGCTGATAAAAGACAACCATATACACGATGCGTTTCAGGGCATCTGGTTGGACTGGATGACCCAGGGAACGCGCGTCACCGGTAACCTCTGCTACAGCAACCTAAGCAACGACATGTTCCTCGAAGTAAACCACGGCCCATTCGTAATAGACAACAACCTCTTCCTTTCAAGACTCGTCAAGCACCACTCTCAGGGCGGAGCCTACGCACACAATCTCTTCGCCGGCGTTTTCGGTGCCTGCACCGACGCTCGTCATACGCCTTACTTCGAAGCACACAACACCGTCAAGGTTGACGACCATGTATTAAACGTCGGCGACGACCATTTATACAACAACATCTTCAACGGCAACAACGGTTCACACATCGACAAGGGATGGTGGGAAGGCATGAAAACACATCCAAGTTGGAGTTTCGGCTACGGCCTATGGGTCTACGACAAACGACCTCAGGCACCAAAAACAGCAGGCAACATCTACTACGACGGAGCAAAGCCATACAAAACTGAACAAGCCATCGTCGTAAAAACAAAACCAGACTTCAAGCTCGAAAAAGTAGGCGACGAAGTTTATCTGCACATTACTATCGACCCGCAACAGCAAAAAGCAAAAACAAAATTGGTAACCGGCAAGCTCCTAGGCAAAGCACAGGTCCCCAACCTGCCATTCCAGAACTACGACGGCTCACCGCTGGTAATAGACACCGACTACTTCGGCAACAAACGCGATCTGAACAATCCATCGGCAGGCCCGTTCGAAAATCCGGGCTCCGGACGAGTTAAGCTGAAGGTCTGGCCTAAAAATACTAAAAAAAAAATTGAAAACCCTCAGCGAGCTCAAAAAATGAAAAATAACGAACACTTCACTTTTACAAAGACAAAAGCGCTTGAGATTATAAAGGATGGGCTTACCGCCGGTGAGGGTTACGGCGAAGTATGGATTCGTGATTACAACACATTTATAGAACTCGCAGCCGAAGTGTTTGAAGCGGAAGTCTTAAAAGAAAACCTGCTGGTCTTTTTCAAAATGCAAGGCGACGATGGGAATATTATCGATGGCTTTATTCCAAAAGACAAGGCAGGGGCCGGCGGCAGCTACAAACATATCTATTCCGAGTTGGAGCCGCGTTACGCAGGCCATAAAAACACTGTCGAAACCGATCAGGAAACGTCGTTGGTCCAGGCGGTTTATAAGTATGTTCAGGTTACGGGTGATAAAGAAATCTTGAACGAAAGGGTCGGTGACAAAACCGTTGGCGATCGATTAGAGTGGACACTCGATTTCCTCATGAACCATCGCTATAACGAAAAGTATGGTTTGATATGGGGGGCGACGACGGCTGATTGGGGCGATGTTCAGCCTGAGCATCATTGGGGCGTTTTTCTTACCGACGATACACATTATGCTCTTGATATTTATGATAACGCTATGTTTTTGATCGCATTGGATAATTTTCTGGAAATGGTTCCTGCAAAAAAGGGAAAGTGGCAGCCGATCCGAAACAAAATAGCAAAAAATGTTCGCAAACATCTGTGGGATGCTGCAAACCAGAAATTCATTCCGCATGTGTATCTAGACGGTTCTCCTTTTCCTGAGGATTTTGATGAAAGCGTGATCTATTATCATGGCGGGACGGCGGTTGCGATCGAGGCTAATTTACTTTCGAAAGAGGAAATAAAAATATCCCTCGAAAAAATGATCGCCAATGTAAAAGCCTGCGGTGCAGGTTCCATTGGATTAACGTTGTACCCGCCCTACCCGGAAGGATTTTATAAGAACAAGAGCATGTATCCGTACGGTTATCAGAACGGCGGTGACTGGACATGGTTTGGCGGGCGGATGATCCAGCAGCTCATTAAAAATGGTTTCGTCGAAGAGGCTTACGAACAAATGGCTCCTATGGTAAAACGCGTCAAAGATAACGACGGATTTTTTGAGTGGTATTCCGTCGATAATAAGCCAAAAGGTTCTGGAACATTTCGGGGCTCGGCAGGTGTTCTGCATAAAGCTATTATGATGTTTGAGGAACTGGAAAGAAAGAAATAAATTATGAAGGCATCTACCGCGAGGCGATCACAACTCGGCTGGTAACCAGCCAGATGCCCGGAAAAGCACAGGTTCCTGATTTGCCGTTTGAGACTCCGGGAACAGGAAGGTTAACACTTAGAGTTTAGCCAAAGATTAAGCTGAAAAAAAAGAGACAAGGTTTTCCTGAACCTCACTATTGACAAACAGCAGTAAAACAGCGACAATCCACTGGTGACGATCAATTCGGTTCTGTGTAAACGCAGGATAATAGCATATTGGTTCATGGTTAATTTATATCGAAGGAGCATTACATGAAAAGAAGAGATTTTTTAAAAGCAGTATCTGCCGTTACTCTGCTGGGACTGACTCAATCATGTTCTATGCCAACAAACAAACCCTCTAATAAACGCCCCAACATTATTTATATAATGACAGACGATCAAAGCCCGATACCGATCGAAAGGAAAAAAGCCAATCAATCGCGTCCGTTCGGTTTCAATGGTGACAGCCACGTATACACTCCCGTCATTGACGATCTGGCGAAGAACGGGATGATTTTCACAAGAGCTTATGTGCCAAGCTCGGTTTGCAGCCCAAGCAGGTACGCAATATTGACAGGCCGTCATCCAGGCAGGTGTCAGGGACCTCGTTTTATGCAACTGCATCCTAAAGGAACAATGACGCGGGTGGAAAATAATACGGAGTTGGAAGAAAACCGGCCCAACCTTGCAAGACTTTTGCAGCGAGCAGGCTATCGTACTGGTTTTATAGGTAAGAGCCACGTCATCGATCACCACTTGTTAGGACAAGCAGGAAAAGGTGCCCAGGATAAGAATGGCTTTATGGGTTATGAGAAATCGGCCGATCCTAAAGATCCCGAAGTTACAAAAGCAATGGCGCATAACCATAGCTTCTGGGTGAAACGAATTAAGGAGTTTGGATTCGACTATGTCGATAGTGTCTACGCCGCGAACCTTAGGGAGCTTTATAACGACAAGGCCAATGTTCATAATGTTGAATGGAAAAATAAGGCGGCGCTTGAATTTATCGACCAATCCGGCGACGAACCGTTCTTCCTTTACTATAGCGAAACCGTTCCTCATGGCCCGGCGCCATGGATAAAACGAGACGGGAAATATATACATGGCCTGGATGCAGATCCAAAATATACAGGCGAAGGATACGTTGACCATGAGTTTGATTCCATGCCGAAAAGGGGCGAGATAAAAAATGAAGTGCAGCAGAAGGGTAAGGACCCTGACCATACATGGCTGCGATGGTTCGATCATGCCGTCGGTTCGGTCGTCAAAAAATTAAAAGAAAAAGGCAAGCTTGAAAACACCCTGATCATAGTAACATCCGACCACGGTAATTATAACTTTGGCAAGGCAACACTTTATGAAAGCGGGGTTAAGGTCCCCCTGCTTATGTATTGGCCTGGAGGTATTAAGCCGGGCTCGGTTTATAACGAACTGGTGCAGAATATCGACCACGCTCCAACTTTCCTCGATTTAGCAGGTGTCGAAATTGACAAGTCAATGGAAATTGACGGAGTAAGCCTGTCAAAAGTCCTCAAAGGGGATAAAAAACCGATACACGATCATTTGTTTTTCGAATTGGGATACGCACGGGGAGTTGTAACTAAAGACTCGAAATATATAGCCGTCCGTTACGATGAGAAAACAATGCAAAAGATTAAAAAAGGAGTCACATTTGACGGCTGGGAAGGACGAAAACTCGAATTCCCATACTACGTACGCAACCAGCATCTGGGCTATCATTCTGGAATATACAATAAAAACTATTTTGATAAGGATCAACTTTACGATCTGAAAAAGGACCCGGATGAAAAAAATAACATTTACGATTCTAACCCTAAAGAAGCCGCAAAATTGAAAAAGCTTCTTACCGAGGATCTGCGTTCATTCCCGGAAAGGCCGTATGGAGAAATGACCGAACCTTCAAGCTAAGCGATTGGCCGATTTGAATAAGGTGATATAATTACGCTGATCGGCTACCGATTTGTGTAAAAGGTCGCGGTTTGACACAAAACAGATTTGCTATAATTTAGAACCGCATGAATCCCTGACGATCAACTCGGTATTAACCAGGATTTCCCGCGCCAGTATCTCAGGGTGTTCGATTCTATTTAACATAGTACGGATAGATTCGACAGCCAGACCCTTGACAGATTGCCTTATGCTTGTCAGAGAAACCGGCAGATATTGGCTTATTGGAAGATCGTCAAACCCGACAATTCTGACATCTTCGGGAACACGCATACCATTTCGAAGGAAGAAATTGATCATATCGGCGGCTGTATCGTCGTTGACACAAACAAAAGCTTCTGTTTGATTCTCTTTAACCAGGCGGATCAGTTCCTGACCTGTTTGGTCGTTGTCGCCATTAGCCAGATCCTTGCTGTAAAATAAGTGTACTCGTTTTTCATCGAATAAAATATTATTTTCTTCAAGTGCGGCGCGATATCCTCTGCACCTCTCAACAATAGACGTTGTACGGCTTGGACCGGAGATGAAATCGATTTTCCTACAGCCTAGATCGATCAAGTGATGGGTCAAAACCAAGGCTGATTGCTCATTGTTAATTCCAACAATATCATATTTACTGCGATGATAGCTGTCACTAATATCGCGATCGAGCAAAACCACAGCAATGCCTGCACTATCAAGCATCGCAGCGATTTCTTCATTAGTCGAATCAGCATCATCTGTCAATTCAAGCGGGGTAAAGAAAACGCCGGCCACACGGGAATCAACCAAATGTTGGCAGATTTTTCGTGCTCGTTCAATTGGGTCTACAATATCTTCGGGAATATCATTTAATAAAAGTGAATAATTGAACTGGCTGGCAACGCGAAGCATCTCCGGGATCATAATACCGAAAATCGTAGTCGTATGTTTCGCCTGATGGCTGTCCGGCCAGATTTGCCAGTGCACCAGAATTCCCAGAGTTTTTTGTGCTGCAAGGGAGTCTTGACGAACGAATGTTCCTTGCCCCTGACGGCGAACGATAAGACCCTCACGCTGCAACTCGCGCATTGCCCTGGAGATTGTTGGCCGAGACGCGTGGAAGCGTCCTGACAACTCGTTTTCGGTCGGCAGCTTTTCGCCGGGTTTATATACACCTTTTAAAATATCGCGGCAAAGTTCACTATATATATTCTGATATTTAATGACTTTATCCGATTTTGCACTATCCAAAATATCTTCTCCATTTATTTGCCAGTAAGATATTGTTACATATATACTAGCAAATAGTGCCTATAAATCAACAAAAGTATTTACATATTTTGGTTTAGAGTGCTAAAAGTCGTCCTTGATATTCGGATTGACCGTCTTTATTCGTGCCGATTTTCCTATGCAGAAAAGATGTTTTTTTGTTCGGATCAGGATCCTGTCAGAGACTGCTGCGGGCGACGAAATGATCGCATCTTCCATATCAATTTCTGAGATTATCTCAAATTTATCGTTTAATCCTAAGACGAACACGATCCCATCTTCGCGTGCTGCATACAAGTGATCCCCGGCGATCAGCGGTGACGAATAGAACTTGCCTTTGCCCTTTGGAAATTCCCCCACCCAATAGCTTTTCCCCGTTAGAGGATCAATGCAATCGATCTTGCCGCGATCGCGAAGTATATAAACCCGCCCTTTATGTTCTGTAGGTGACGGTATAAACGAGCCCGTGTCCTCGCGTTTCCACAGGCGGTGCGTTTTGGTCACATCTCCGCTTCCGCCCATCTTGATCCCATGCAAGTTGGGCATATCCCGATCCTCTCGTCCGACAGGCACAACAGCGACCCCCCTTGCGATAACAGGCGTCCCCACAATAGCCCAGAATTTCAAGCCCTCAGGATTAAAATCGCCGCACGACCAGATGATCTTACCGTCGACCCCGCTGTGCGCCGTAAGATGCTCGCCCCCATACACCAGCAGCGCCTCGGCCCCTTTGTGTGAAAAAACAACAGGCGTCGAATACCCCTGGCTGCCCTCTTGTGCCGTTTCATAGTTGCGGGCAACTTTCCAGCTCATTTTACCGCTAACCTTATCGAACGCAGCCAGCCACGACTGGCCGTCATGCAATTGAGCCATCACAACATCTTTTTTCGTTAAAACAGGACTCGTCCCGAAATCCCAGTACCGGTTGTCTTTGCCGAAACGCTCGAACAGGTTCGTCTCCCAGCGGACAGTCCCGTCCATCTCAAGGGCTGCAAGCCTGCCGCTTTTAAAAAATACAAAAACACCCGTCCCGTCGGTAACCGGCGACGAATTGCTTCCCGATGCGTTTTTATGTTTGCCGGAGGTTTCTGTTCCCAATTGCCTTTGCCAGATATGTTTGCCCGACCAGTCATAGGCGATCACAGCATCCTGCCCCCCTACCCCAGCCGTCAGGTAGATCTTTTCGTTCCATACAACGGGTGTAGAAGTTCCTTTACCCGGAACATCGATCTTCCAGAGCACGTTCTCCGGGTCCCAGTTAGTCGGATAGGTGCCGGGCTCGGCATTTCCGTTAGTATAGGGACCTCGCATTCGGGGCCAGCCGGGGCTCTCGCCCGCAACCGATGCAGCACCAGCTACGATAAAAAATGCCAGCGATAACAAAAAACTACGCTTGATGAACTTAAAATGGGACATTAACACCGTTTCTCCTTGCTTTTGAATTGCTATAAAGATTGACTATCGTAGATTATTATATATTTCTGCGAGACCTGTTTTTATCTCTGTGAATGAAAATACTTGAGGCCATTCTGTTTTCAAGCCTGTATTAATCACATATATGAAATCGTTTTTTGAGTAATGAAATTCTCCATTAATCAACGAGTTTTCTATGCTAATTGATTTTGCTAGAAGGCAAGTGCATTGATAATCAGGATCGACTATAGACGTATTGCCATCAGGATGAGCCTTGGTGAGATGTTGTTCTGGAGTTAACTTAATTAGATTTTCTAAATACGCTTTGATTTCTGGATATTTAGACCTTGAGAAAATGTGATGTACATGTGTTGCATGACCGCCCGCATATTGGTCTCTCACTTCACTTTCTGGGTATTTGTGTTTTATGAAATTTACAGCCCGCTCCATTCGGTATTTATTGAATCTTCTCTTTTGCATTTTCGTTGCTTGTATTGCAGTAGCGAGTTCCGCTTCTTTGCGAGTTCTGCCTTTTATTTTTTTATAATCTCGCCAATTAATTCTGTTATACATAAGGTCAGGGTAGTGAAATATGTCATGTGAGACGCGTCCACTAATGGTTCCGTTAAAGTGCTCCTCGGCTGCGATTATGTTTAGAACTTTTGGGAATATTCTATTGACTTCCGTTCTTCCATTTACTGGAGTATTGCCAATTATAAATCGCTGAAAGCGGGTTTTAAGTTGATCAAACTGATGATGGGTTCCTTGGTTTCTTGCACAGGCGTCCCTAAACCTGTTTATGTGAGGAGAAAAGCCACTGTCAGATAAAACTTTTCTTAAGTAGAGGTATAGGAATAAATATGCATTCCGTTCTTTGATCGAAATATATTCTAAGATGTCATAATTGGCTATGGTGTAGTGAATTGTGTTTCCTCTTTTTTCAGAATTAAGGACCCTTGCATAAGCTAAAGTTTTCATAGGCTGAGCAATAAACTTGTCGTATTCTGATGAAGCGGTTTTTTTAGCTGGTGAGGGTTTGCCAAAGATTGCCCGGACATTTTTCTCGAAATATTGAGAGTTCCAAATGTCTTTTGTGGTAAATTCCTTTGTTGTGTCACCGACGATATGATTGATGATGCAATCTGCAATAAAACATAAAACATCAGGTGTGACTTTTTGGTCCATAAACCTTGCATTATGTGAACGTCTTATATCAAGGTTATATTGATTTAAATGTTCACTTATTGTCTCATTGATATTCATTGGCTGCCTGCTTTCTTTATTCCAAAGAAAAATATTGCATTGCTATCAATGTTCATCGACCTGGTACAACGGTTTCTTGCTATTCTATAAAATGTTCTAAATTCATCTGTTGCATAATGAGCTAAATCTTTTTTTGTTATTTTATGCCCATTAATAGGTTTGGCCAAAGCTACTGAACCGTCTGTAATAGAATTCTTTGGCAAAAAGCAACCCCTCGGATTATATGTAAGATTAGGTATCATAACGATTTTTTTTTGGTTTAGATACTTGGAGACATTTAGATTTTCCAGTTTGTCAATATAGCAGTCATAACCTTTGAGTTCTACTATACTATTGCTATTGACATTTCTTGATTTAAGGACGCGATACTTGCCACGGCTACTTAGTAATCCTTTGGTTATTTGTCGGTCTCTAAACACACTGAAAATATTAAAGGTCATTTTCTTTGCAGTATTATCAAAGAAACGATCTCGATAAAGAAGCCAACAGGGGTAAGCTGGGTCGCATACATAGTCCTGTGCGACATGATCTATTTTCTTTAAAATGTATGATTCGATCTTGATATTAGTGTTGTTTTTTAGTTTCTGACCGATGGAAGTCTTTACAATTAAACCTAAAGTCTCGATTTTGATTTTAAAGGCCTTTTCGCCATAGTCACAAATTTTTACAATATTGTGCTTATTGAGCAATTCCCTAGTCTTGTTATATTCAGGGGCTGACAGTAGCGCTTTAGGCAAAATCAAAGCTACATATCTACCGATTGTCAATGATTTCTCAAGAAAGAAAGAGAATAGATTATTTGTGTCTGTATTAAACATGTCCTTTTTATAGCTTGCAAGGAGATTTTTTTGATTTGTAACTTTCTTAAATGGTGGATTACCTATTACCAAATCATATAGCTTGCAAAAGCAAGTACCGCCATTAAGAAAATCTTTGTTAATATAGTTGATTTTAAAATTAGATGGAATTTCTAATTTTTTTAACAAGAGTTTAAGCAAGTTAATTGAACGTCGGTCAATATCGATCAAGTCAATTTGAACAGATTTTTTATTTTGATATTTGCTAAATAGTAGTGGCAAAAAATTGCCCATCCCAACTGATGGCTCAAGTATGCTTATGCTGTCTTTCTTAGAAAAGTCAGGAAGATCATTAATGATTGTATAGCAAATATCTTGAGGTGTGTAATAAGCGGCATTATGAAGACGCTCGGCATTAGCCAACTCCGCTATTTTAGAAAGCTCACTAAAAGTATAATTATTAATGTTTAGTTTAATAAAAGCAAATAATTTTTCGTAAACTTGTAATCCATGGTTTTCTATAAGATTGTGAACATACTTTTCGGTAAATTTTCCGTTGTCTAAGATGTGAATAATCTTGCCTGCAATTTTACGAAAAATAATTGTAGGTACTGCTTCGCCAAGAGTCCGTCTAATATTAAGTTCATGTTTTTTTAGAAACTTCCTCTTGTCTTCATATGAGAGAGCGTTAAGTTTCTCAATGGGTGTCTGGGTCCACTTAAAACCCCCGGAAACGGACATCAGAGTCATGATCTCTCTGATAGAAAAGACTCTGTTATCTTCAGGATGAATTGTTTTTTGACTTGCGAATATATCGTTTCGTGTATGTATACAAAAGCCGGGCCTATCCCAAAAACATCTACTATATTTGTCGCCATTTTTGTTTTTATTAACAACGATCTTGCCATTAACGATTTGATGTGGTTTTTTTCCAACGTCATCTTGGTCAAAAGCAGATTGGCCCTCTTTAAGATCACATACCCATGCTTCCATGTTTTTAGAGTAGGGCCTGAAATTATGATATATGTCATCGGGGTCAAACTCTCCCATATGCGTAAGTTTCTTGAAATCTCCGATTGATTTCCTCAATGTCGGAGATGTTTCCATATCGGGAAAAATATCAAGTGGTGTTACATCAGATAGGTCTTTTCGTACTCCTACCACTAGCGATCTGGTTCTGCTTGATGGATTGCCATAATCCATGAAATTGACTACTTTATAAAGAACATTGTAGTTTCCAAGATGATTTTCTATCGCATCACGAATTAGCTTGAGATCGCCATCTGTATCTGTACACTTCGCTTTAAGAAATCCCCTTACATTTTCGAACAAAAAGATTTTTGGGTTTATCTTTTCTGTTAAAATCAAAGACTCAATGATCAGCGAATTTCTTCGAAGTTCATCTTTCTTTTTGTGATTGGCTACTGAAATACCTTGGCATGGCGGTGTTGCAATAACAACATCAACTTCTTTTAGATGTTCCTTTTTTTTCCAAAAGGCTATCTCGTCAAATATATGTTTTTTTGTGGATTCCAGTACTATGTCGTCGCAAATATAACCGGAGTCGTACTTGCATTTGCTGTTGTGTCTCTGAATATCGATTCTCTCTGCGAGTATTTCATTAGACGCTATGCACTCAAAACCCATTTGCTTAAAACCATAGCATCCTATGCCAGCATTACTGAAAAGCGAAATATATGTTTTTTTAATTTTATCAGATTGCATCCCGTTGCTCCTTAATTATTAGATTACAATTAAATAATTAAATTTCAAGCAATTATTAGAATTCAGGGTATAATTCTCCGAATCCCGAACTCCAAACTCCAAACTTTTATAATGAATGTCCATTAGTTTAATTCATGGCCCATTAAATCGACTAACATTCGCGACCCCCAAGCACCAATTAGCGTTTACAGCCAAACAACCCACTATTAAGAGTTTTTTCCTACTCACGTTTTTTTCAAAAAGTGTGTCTAAAGT
>JAGLHQ010000124.1 GCA_023143375.1 Planctomycetota bacterium | reverse complement strand
ATGGGCAAAAAATTTGCCCATCCTACGACAAAGCACAATGTTTCGTATTTTGATATTCGGATTTCGTATTTTATCAACGCTCCCTAAGGGATATATTCTAGTGGTTTCGGGCATTAAATCAAGAATAAAGTCGTGTCGCGTCGATATGCTTAGTTGGCGGGCAGCGGATAGCGTATAGGCCACTTGCGGTGGGTCCAGCCTTTGGCTGGTTTGGGTTTGGCGATGCAAGTTGTAATTGTAGAGATGTAGATTCCTGCCTTCGCAGGAATGATAAAGTGACGGGAATGGAATTATGAGATTTGGATTGAGATTTATCGTGTTTGCGGTGTTTATGGTCGGTTCGCTGGGTGCGGCTGATGGTAAACCGGCAGTGCCTACGACGGTCTCGGAGTATCTGGCGCTGGCTGCGAAAAATAACGCCGGCTTAAAGGCCGCGTTTAACGAGTGGAAGGCGGCGGCGGAAGCAGTTGGGCAGGCGCGAGCACTTCCTGATCCGCGGTTTACTTATGGGTACTTTATTGACGAGGTCGAAACTCGTGTCGGTCCGCAACGGCAAAAGTTCGGTATTTCGCAGACGTTTCCGTGGCTTGGTAAGATCGAGGCTCGGACGGATGCTGCGGCGGAAATGGCAAAGGCTGCGCGGAAAAAATATGAGGCTAAAAAGCTGGAACTGTTCTATGAAGTTAAGAGCGTCTACTACGAATATACATACCTTTATACTGCGATCGAAAAGACGAAACAAAACCTTGATCTGGTGGGGTATCTCGAGCAGGTTGCGCTTTCGCGGTATGCGGCGTCTTCGGGATCGCATCCCGATGTGATACGTGCGCAGATCGAGGTTGCGCGGCTTGACGATAAAGTGACGACGCTGGAGCAACTGCGAAAGCCGATAGTTGCGAAACTTAACTCTGTGCTTAACCGAAAGGTCGGAAAAGCATTACCCCGGCCATCGCGTTCTGACTATGCATCGATGGAGATCGATCGCAATAAGCTTCTTGCAAAGATCGATAAGTTCAATCCTCAGATCGGTACGTTAAAACACACGATTGCCGCTGCCGAGCAAAAGGTAACTCTGGCAGAGAAACGATTTTACCCGGATATTACGTTCGGGGTTGACTGGATAGAGACCGACGATGCTATTGCGACGGGGGTGCGGGACAGCGGGAAAGATCCTGTGATCGCGATGTTTTCTGTGAATATTCCGCTGTGGGCCGATAGCTATAAGGCGGGTGTGCGGCAGGCGAAAGCGAATCTTCGAAAGGCGGGTGCTGCGAAGCGTCAGAAACAAAACGATATACGTGCGGCGGCTGTGCGGGTGCTTTTCGATATCGAGGACAGCCGGCGTAAGGTGAAACTGTACTCGGATATTTTGCTGCCGAAAGCTAATGAGATGCTTGCAGCGTCGGAGGCGGCGTATAAGGCCGGTGAGATCGATTTTCTTAGCCTTATCGATGCACAGCAGACGCTGTTGTCGTTCGAGCTTATGCTGGAAAGGGCGATCACCGACGAGATGCAGAGCAGTGCGGAACTGGGGAGGTTTGTTGGCACCCTTTAGTACGAATTATCAATTATGAATTACGAATTGTGGAACCGGCTGCGCCGGGCTGCTTTAATGACAAAAGAAACCGCCCGTCTTCGCTAAAACTACGACGCACAGGCAGGGATTACACAGATTTTTCGGCTTCGCCGAATTAAAGTATTCAGCCACGAATTACACGAATTATCACAAATCCGCCTGAGGTACAAATTAAGACGATGCTTTTTATGCAGCCCCTTTGGGGTAATAAAGAGTATCACGGGTATGTCGGCGACTTCTATACGATCAGCGGTTTTTGGGAAGGCTTTTAGCCGGTTGTAATTGGGGATGATTTATAGTACAATCGTCATTTGTAATTAATTTGATGAGGCGAAAGTATGTCGGAAAACGAAATTCAGCTTGCAGATACGGTTACGCGGATAAGTGTCGAGGGTAAAGATGTCTACCTTGTGGGGACGGCGCATGTTTCTAAGGAAAGTGTCGACGATGTGCGTAACACGATCCTTGCGGTTAAGCCGGACAGCATTTGCACGGAGCTTTGCGAGGCGAGGTGCCGTGCGATGGTTGAAAAGGATAACTGGAAAAAGATGGACATTTTTAAGGTTGTCAAGGAGAAGAAATCTGTTTTGCTGCTGGCACAACTTGTGATGAGCGCGTTTTATCGTAAACTTGGCGACGAGCTTGGGGTAGAACCTGGTGCTGAGATGCTTGAGTGCGTTAAGCTGTCGGCGGAAACCGAGGCAGAGCTTATCCTTGCGGACAGGGATATCGAGATCACCTTGAAACGTGTGTGGCGGGGGCTTAGCTATGGGCAGAAGTTTAAGCTAATGTTTAGCTTGTTGTATTCGCTGCTCGATAGCGAGAAGATCGACGAAAGCACCATCGAGGATATGAAGAAAACCGACCAGATGGAAAGCATGATGGAGGAGTTTGCAAAAGGGTATCCGCAGATCAAGGAACGGCTGTTGGATGAGCGTGATGTTTATCTGTCGCAAAAGATCCGTAAGGCACCGGGGCCTGTGGTTGTTGCCGCTGTCGGTGCCGGGCACGTAAACGGTATTGTAGAACACATACAAAAGGAGATCGACTTAGAGCCGATAATGGTGCTTCCTCCAAAAACGATACTTCCAACGATATTAAAGTGGGGTATCCCGCTTTTGATCGTTGGTCTTTTTGTAGTTGGCGTGTTCATGGGCGGTAAGGATCACTCCAAAGTGAATATTTTTATCTGGGTTGTCGTAAACGGTTTGTTCTCTGCGATAGGTGCAGCGGTTGCGTTGGGGCATCCGCTTACGGTAATCGCGTCGTTTATTGCAGCGCCCTTAACAAGTCTTAACCCAATGGTCGCAGCGGGGTTTGTATCGGGGCTTGTTCAGGCGTGGATAAAACGGCCAAAGGTTGACGACTTTGAACGATTGCCGCATGATATCATGAGCGTTAAAGGCTTCTGGATGAATCCTGTAACGCGAATACTGCTGGTTGTGATCCTTGCTAATCTTGGCAGTGCGATCGGTACGTGGGTTGCTCTCGGCTGGATCGGTGAACGAATACACGGGTTGTTTTAGCGGATAGACGTACCCAAAAAAGTTGGCCGTCTGGGCCTTGTAGCAGGCATGTCCTCAATCAAAATTTACGGCGAATTTACGGGGAAACCGGGACGCATGACCGTTAAAAAGCCAACTTATTATCCTTGTTTAATGTCCGGAAATTTGGTACAATAGCATTGGATATATAATGTTAGAGGGTGTGCATAAAAACAATGGAAAAACAGGCTGAAAAACATACATGGGATCGCTGCCGGATCGCATTGCGCGTTTTTAGCGTTATGCTTTTTATCTCGTTCAGTTTTGCACCGTTGGCATTTTGCGTTTCAAACGAACTTGAGCTTTTTACCTCGCCAAACGCATCTACCCGGTTCGGACACGATCTTGACGAAAAAGTCATTCGGCAAAGAGAAGTTAAGATCAATTTCGGGTTGTTGAATTCGGCGATACATCGCAAGAACGATACTGTAATTTTCAACTGTTTTGACGATGTACCGGATATCGGATCGATCGAGAAAACGATTATCCGTTCGCATGACAGCTATTCGATACTAGGTTCGCTCAATTACGAGAAAGAAAGCTCGTTCATTATCACCGTTAAAAATGACGTAGCGCTTGGTAATATACACACGCCGGACGGAAAGCATTACATGATACATTATACGGGCGGTGGGCATGTTGTCCGGCAGATCGACGATTCTTTGTACCCTGGGTGTGCGACGGATAAACTTCCCGTCCAAACTACCGATCCTGTTGAGCAGTCAACGCCAATGGATACGACATTACTCGATGACGCATCTATTTTTGACGTGCTGGTCGTTTATACGGCGGCTGCCCGGGCTGCCCGTGGGGGGACAACCGCGATGGAAGCGCATATCGACCTTGCTGTGGATGAGACCAATTCCGGTTATGCCAACAGCCTTATCATCCCGAGAGTCCGGCTGGTTCATACGGAGGAAGTGATCTATTCGGAAGCAGCGGGATTTGAAACCGCTCTTACCGATCTAACCGACACATCTGACGGTGAGATGGATAATGTTCATACGCTGCGTGATACTTACGGAGCCGACCTTGTTTGCCTGCTGATCGATAATCCCGAGTATTGCGGTATAGCGTGGTTGATGCAAACGCTTAGCCCCACATTTGAAACGAACGGTTTTAGCGTGGTTGCGTGGAACTGCGCGACGGGGTATTACAGTTTTGCTCATGAAATGGGTCATAACATGGGGTGTGCCCATGCGACGCCGGAATCTCCGCAGGGCGAAGGGGTTTATAATTATTCGATGGGGTGGCGTTTTAACAATGACATATATCGAACGATAATGGCTTATTCTCCGGGCACGCGGCTCAATTATTTTTCCAATCCAGATGTAAGCTATGCCGGATACCCAACAGGTGTCCCGTTAGGTCAGCCCGACGAGGCGCACAATGCACTTACAATAAACAATGTTGCGAGCACGGTCACTAATTTTAGGCAGGCAATAGGAGATACACCCCCGATAGCCGGTGACAGCAATGAGTCCGTCACAACCAACACCCCTCAAATGATACCGCTTGATGCGACCGACGAAGGCCTTCCCGATCCGCCGGGCGTGTTGAATGTTATTATCGTAACGCTTCCTACAGATGGGAAGATCGAAAACGACACCGGTGACATCATAAACGCCGTACCTTATACGTTGCCTGGAAACTCATCAACTGTACGTTACATACCCGATGCCGGTTTTACCGGAACTGACCATTGTCAGTTCAAGGCTAACGATGGTGTTGCTGACTCCAATATAGGGACCGTTACAATTGATGTATTGACCGCCATATACGTTGCCGATATGGACATCGATCCCGGCTTTACTTTTGAAGAGATGTGGGCATGGGGACAGCCGTCCGGTGGCGGGGGGGTATACGGTAATCCTGACCCGACATCAGGTTTTACAGGTTTAAATGTAATAGGCTATAACTTGTCGGGCGATTATGAAAAAAATCTAAAATCCACGAAATGGGCAACAACGCCTGCTATCGATTGTTCCGATGTTACGAATACGACACTTGAATTTTATCGCTGGCTTAATGTCGAAAATCCGGGATGGGATCACGCTTATATCGAAGTTTCTAACGATGGGTCGAACTTCCAGCAGATATGGGAAAACACTATTGAGATTACAGACTCTTCCTGGCAGTTGCAAAACTTCAATATCTCAACGATAGCTGACGGTCAGCCTACGGTTTATGTAAGGTGGGGGATGGGTGTGACGGATGCAAGATGGAATTATTCCGGGTGGAACATTGACGATGTTACGATAAAAGGCGTTCGCACAGTTTTTACAAGTGATATTGACGGTAACAATAAAGTCGACGCGTTAGACTTTGGCGTCTTGAGTTCTCAATGGCTAAATACCGGATGTGTCGATCCCGGCAGGTGCAATGGTGCCGATATAATAAAAGACGGGATCGTTGACATGTATGATCTGCTGGCAATAATAAATTACTGGCTTGATGCTTCACCGTAACGATTAGTTGCATTTATTCGGGAAAACTAACCAGTGGTTTGGAAACGTTCGATAACGGCAATTCGCCCTTACCGCGAACGGTCTTATCGGACCATTATTTGTGCGAATAGCACCTAATGTTGGAAAAGTTTTAAAGTCACAGGTTACTTATTTAAAAAAGTTAATTTTTAAACAAAAATTAATTGCATAGTTGTTCCATTTCTTTATAATGCCGACATCAAAGTACTTTTAGAGGGCACTTTAGTAGAAAGGGATTTTTGATGATCAAGGAATGGACCGAACAGGAAGTTAAGCTACTAAGAGAGAAATTCAATACAGCACCTATTGAAGAGTTGGCCGGGGCGTTGTCCAGGTCAGTTCCTTCAGTGATCTGTAAGGCTTACAGACTTGGGATCACAACTCAGAAGTATTCGGGATGGACGGCCGAAGAGATCGACAGACTTAAGCAGCAGTTCCCGGTCAAGACCACAAAGTTACTCGCCCGGGAATTTGGCAGAAGTATCAACTCTGTCCGCCAAAAAGCTTTCCGGCTGCGTCTCAAAAAGAAACACGAACACTTAAAGTCAATTGGCCTGGCTCAGTAATCAATACCAATTTCCAGCCGTATCGGTCATTTATCTGGCTATTTGGTTTTGCGTTTCTTATAATGTGTCCTATGTAATTAATAGAGGCACTGATGATCGAACAATGTGAAGATAAACCTGATGACCCTTTAAGTGCTACGCCCGACGGCGGCAATACGAAATCGGCGATTATTGCTGTTGTCACTCACGCTATGCTCCCGATCGCTTTCATTGCGTTTTCTGTTTGCGTGGTCCCCATCTTCGCCGACAGGGCACAGCAATCCAATATCATCGCGCATGGTAATGTGCTGCTGCTGTTTAATATTTCGATCTTGCTTAGCGATCATATCTATATCTGTCTCGGCTTGCTTTATGTCCTGTTATCCCTTGACGCTGCGGTTTGCCTTATACTCTTCCGAGTGAAGAAAAGAATGTACGCGAACCTTTGGTCGTGGTCGGTGATAATTTGTCAGAGCGCCGCGATGTTCTTTAGTGTTTCTGTTCTCTACGATTTTCTGAAAATACTGATCGTATGAACCGACGGCTCGGATAATATTAAAGTGCTCTAATGTGTGTTTTTAGTGTACTGTCGATTCGTCCGTGTTTTTTCGTCCGTAAGATTTTTCGCCTTTGGGAACGTGAATGTGCTCTGGTTTTGGTGGAGCGCGAAACCGAAATCGAGCATTGTGTCGTTTCCGTCATTGTCAATTCGTATAGGTCGTGTTATCATGTTCGCGACAGAGCCTGCGAGTATCGAGAACATCTCTTCCTTTCCGTTTGCATTTAACACAGCATCTATCTTGATCTGCATTGCTGCCTGATCGTTTGTGCGTTTGAATGTTAACGACTTTATTCTTGCGGTTATCCTGTTGTAACAGTTCTGGTATTCGTATTTTCCATTGACAGGCTTAACGGTATATAATGATGCCGTTACGGGACTTTTCTGTTTTTTGGTTTTGAACAGGACCTCGATCTGTTCGACGAGCTCACTTGACCCATTGATGCGTCCTTTTGTCGTGACAATGCAGCCGCCCTGACCCTGGAACTTGATATATTCCAGCATGTGTTTTAACGGCCGGCCTTTTTTTATGTACTGCAAGTTTTCCGATATCATCGCTTCAGGGTCGTATGTGTTGATGTGGTATCCGCTTCCCCGTATCCGGAACTCGACGACGGTCTTAAACGATTTTGACTTGATATCTTTCTTATACGAAACGATACTGAACATCTGGCTGTTGTCATAGCTGGAGATACTGCTGACCGGCACCAGCGATATGCTCGGAACGAAATACATAAAGTCACTAATGGGAGATAGCACATCAGTGTTTCCGGTGTAATCGAAAACAACCGTAGGCCCATGATCATTTGCGGCTTGTGCGGTTGCTGCAAAACAGCTAATACACAACGCAAGAAATATAACTGTGTTTTTTTTATTAATACCCAAAATATTTTTACTCCCGTAAAATCTGATTTTAGTTTTAACCATTCTTTTGGTGTTATGCCAGTCTAAAATCTTATATCCCTCGTTTTTGGTCATATCACGTAAATACGCAGCGGACCACAAAAGGGTTTTGTAGTTTTAAGTTTTTTTTCGTGAGCCCTCATAAAGCTCGTATTTAAGCAGACGACAGTCAATATCCCCGTTAAAAAACGGGATTTTGCGTGATGTGCGTAATCCTACTTTTTTTGCCAGATCCGGGTTTCCGGTAAAAATATAACCGGTGTAGCCGGGGCATGACTGTTTGAAAAAATCGCCGATCTTCTCATAGGTTTGCGTTAATTCCTCGGTATCACCCAGGCGCATTCCGTATTCCGGGTTAAGCATTATTATCCCCGGTTCTTCGGGGATCGTTGTTTCGGTAAAATCGCAGACATCGAATTCTATCAGGTGTTCGACGCCTGCGGTGAGCGCATTTTTCTTTGCTGCGTCGATGGCTTCCGGATCAATGTCGGTTGCGATTATGGGTTTGATGTTTTTCTTTTTGGCGTTTTTTTTGTCGGCATTTAATGTTTGCCTTCGTAAATTCTGCCATGCTGTTTTATCAAACCCCTTTGTATGCATAAAACAGAAATTGGCCCTTAAAAGTCCTGGCGATCTGCCCGTTGCGATAAGTGCCGCTTCTATCGCAAGTGTTCCGCTTCCGCACATCGGAAGCACCAACGGCATCGTGCCGTCATATCCGCTTTCCAGTATCAGTGCGGCTGCGAGCGATTCTCGCAAGGGTGCCTTATGCGGTATCTTGCGGTACGTCCTGTCCGAGAGCTTTCTGCCGGAGGTGTTGAGGTAGAGCCTGCAATTTTCCTGGTACCAGTACAAGCCGAGAACGATGTTGTCCCGCTCGGGTCCGGAGTCCGGGCGCGAGCCTGTTTTCTCCAGGATGCGATCGACGACTGCGTCTTTGGTCTTTACGCTGGGGAACATCGAGTTCTTGATGCTCATTGTATTAACCCGCGAGATAACGGTCAGGTACTCGTCGCTGTCAATGATTTTTTCCCACTCGACGAGCCCGACGTTTTTGTAAAGCTGGTTAGGATCCATGCACCGAAACTCTTTGAGCAGGTAGAGGACGTTGTAGGCTGTTCGCAGTTTCAGGTTTAGCAGCATAGTTTCGTTTAGCGTGGCGCGCGTCTCGACGCCGGTATCGTGTACCGGGCCAATCTGAAACCCAAGCTCCTCAATCTCAGCCTGCAAATATGGTGCAAGGCCGGACGAGCAGGTGATAAGAACCGTACTTTTTTCTTTCATGTCCATTTAATTGTTATCGGTGAAAAGAAGTCTCTT
>JAGLHQ010000123.1 GCA_023143375.1 Planctomycetota bacterium | reverse complement strand
TGTTATCGGTGAAAAGAAGTCTCTTTAATGATTATTAATCTACGAGGCTCAATGACGCTATTTTTTTAACCAGGTTGCTCCGAGTTGTCCGCATGCGGCTTTTATTTTTTGGCCGCGTTTGTACCTGATCACTGTTTCCATTCCTGCTTTCATAAGCACATCCTGAAACCTTTTTATAACGTGCTTATTGGACGCCAGGAATTCGCATCCGTCGTGCGGGTTGTATTCGATAAGATTGACACTCGATTTAAGCGGAGCTAACAGCTTTATAAGCTCCTGGGCATGGGCAACAGAATCGTTGACACCTTTTATCATGCAGTACTCGAAGGTGATGCGTTTGCGTGTTTGCATCTGATACGATCTTAGCGAGGCGAACAGTTTTTTTAGCGGATACCTGTTTACTATCGGCATCAGCCGGGCCCGCAGCTTATCGTTAGGAGCGTGCAGCGAAATCGCCAGCCGAGGTACGATCTCTTCGGCGGCAAGTTTTTCGATCCCTTCGGTTATCCCGCACGTCGATACCGTGATATGTCTTTGCCCGATGTATTTCCCTGTATGGTGGTTTATGATGCTCACCGAATCGGTAACGCTTTCGTAATTGTCCAGCGGCTCGCCCATTCCCATATAAACGACGTTGTTGATCTTACCGGAATCTGCAAAGATGATGTTTACCTGATCGGCGATCTCGCCGGCGGTAAGGTTCCGCCTGAATTTAAGCTTGGCTGTCGCACAGAAATCGCATCCCATTCTGCACCCGGCCTGGCAGGATATGCAAAGCGTCTTTCGGATGTTCGGGGCATCGGTACATAGCAGAACCGACTCGATACGGCTGCCGTCCGGCAACTCGAAAAGATATTTAATTGTCCCGTCGGGATCGACAAGTTTCTCGATAGTTTTGAGCTTTGAAATATAGTATCCATTCTCTGCCAGTGTTTGGCGAAATGCTTTCGACAGAGGGGTTATGTCATCAATTTCCGCAGCATCCTTTGCATGGATGAACGAAAAAATGTATTTGGCAAGATACTTCTTTCCGCCGAGATCGACGACCGTTTGCTCAAGATGGGCGTATGTTTTACTTTTAAGATCCTTATTCATGCTCGGCATTGTAGCAGAAAAAGGCGCAGATTAACAGCGGGGTGCAAGAAAAAGCTTTTGACAGGTACTCTTAGTCCAGATCGAGCTCGCCAAGTTCCATGTTGATGCCGTCGAGGAGCTCGGTTGTGCTTTGTCCCGGACCTGACGACGCATGAAGGTCAAGATCCTCCATCCCGGTCATATCGGCAAAATCGTTCGCACTTTCGGCGAGGGGATCGTCATCGATATGTTCAGATGCGGCGGTGAAATTTTCGTCGAAAGAGGGTGTACCGTCGATCTGGACGGCAAACGACAGCGGGCCTATGGTCAGTTTGTCGCCGGGTTGAAGCTGAGCTTCTTTAATCTCAGAGCCGTTTACCAAAGTGCCGTTTCTGGAACCGAGGTCGCGGATCGTTAATTTGCCCTGATCCTGGTTGAATTGACAGTGCTTGCGTGATACGTTGATGACGGGGATGCACAGATCGCAGTCTTTTCGCCTGCCGATAACTGTAACGGAACTGGGAACCGAGAAACTTTTCTTGTTTCCGTTTTTCTTAAAAAGGATCAGATTTACCTTCATCATCGCTCCCTTAAATGAAATAACCTACCACATCTATTCTATTGAAAAATCGGATTTTCTCAAGTAAAATTTGCTGTGCAAGCCTATATTTTGATAAAAACATACCAAAATATTGACAAATAGCCCTTAGAATTGATATAATTATGTTTAATTAAGGAGTTCACGCTGATAATTAGGGCCATTATATTCGATCTTGACGGTACGCTTGCAAACACGCTTTTCGACCTTAGCGATGCGATGAACTACGGTTTGGAGCAGTTTGCTCAGCCGATACATACCGTCGATCAGTACCGTATGATGATCGGTGACGGCGTGAGCACCTTTGCATCTCGTGCATTATTAGACGATAAACAGCACTTACAGCCGAAACTGCTTGAGATTATGAAACGCCGGTACAGGGAGGTGTTTCTGAACCGCGTTTTCGTCTATGATGGGATATATCGCGTCATAGAGGAGCTTTTCAGGGCATCGATCAAGCTTGCGGTGCTGACTAACAAAGATGACGATGTTGCAAAAACCATAGTCGATCACTTTTTCGGTAAAGGCACATTTTGGCCAATTGTGGGCGTAACCGGTGATAATTGCGTAAAGCCCGAGCCAGAACAAACCCTTCAGATAATCAGTTCAATGGGCCTTGACAGGCAAGATTTTTTATTCGTAGGCGACAGTCCGGTCGATATACAGACAGCCGCGTCGGCTGGGATGCCGTCTGTCGGGGCCGCGTGGGGATTTCGGGGAAGAAAGGCCTTAGAAGACGCACGAGCTGACTATATAATAGACGATCCGCTTGAAATATTGAATTTGATAACTTGACATTGATATAGCAGGGTTATATATTATAAGCGTGTGACGTTAGAGACTTTCTACAGTTTGACGAATTTTAATTAGGGTTTATTGGAAATATAAATGGCAAAAGTTCAACTTCCCAACGGGGACATCCTCGATGTTCCGGATGGGACAACTATCGGGCAAATAGCAGAACAGATCGGGCCGGGGCTTGCAAAGGCAGCGATTTGCGGATGTATCGACGATGATATTGAAGCCGATCTTGCAACACCAATTAAAACGGACATCTCTCTTAGCATTATTACAGGTAAGGATCAATGCGGACTTGAGATCATGCGTCATGGTTGTGCGCACGTTATGGCTGAGGCGATATGCAGTATATGGCCCGAGGCAAAACTTGTATACGGTCCGGCTGTTCGCGACGGATTCTATTACGACATCGATCTCGACGAGGCGATAAGGCCCGAAGACTTTGAGCGCATCGAAAAGAAAATGGCTGAGATCGTAAAAGCCGACATCCCGTTTAAGCGTATCGAGCTTAGCAGAGCCGAAGCTCTGGAAAGAGTAAAAGGTGATCTTTACAAAACCGATAACATCGATCGCGCAGACGGCGATGTCATGAGTTTCTATAGCCACGGCGAAACCTTCGAGGATCTTTGCCGGGGTCCGCACGTGCCAAGCACAGGAAAGATCGGAAGCTTTAAGGTTATGAGCGTTGCAGGTGCATACTGGCA
>JAGLHQ010000122.1 GCA_023143375.1 Planctomycetota bacterium | reverse complement strand
GACCACAGACTGCTTGGCAAACAGCTTGACCTGTTCAGCTTCCATGACGAAGGGCCGGGCTTTGCATTTTTGCACCCGAAGGGCATGAGTATCTGGAACTCGATCATAGACTTCTGGCGTTCGGTGCATACCAAGTACGGCTACGAAGAGATCAAAACACCGATAATTCTAAACGAGGCTCTCTGGCACAAGAGCGGGCACTGGGACAACTATAAAGAGAACATGTATTTCACCAGCGTAGACGGTGTTAACTATGCGATAAAACCCATGAACTGCCCCGGCGGTTTACTGGTCTACAAGGCAAGAAGACACTCGTACAAAGAGTTCCCGATGCGTATGGCAGAGCTTGGCCTTGTTCACCGTTACGAACCGTCCGGACAGATGCACGGGCTGGTAAGGGTAAGACAGTTCACGCAGGATGACGCGCATATTTTCTGCATGCCCGATCAGATCGAAAGCGAGATCGTAGGAGTTATAGAGCTTGTACAGGAACTGTACGAAGCTTATGGGTTTAAGGATTATCACATCGAGTTGTCAACTAAACCGGACAAACACATCGGCTCCGATGAGATATGGGAAACGGCGACAAACTCCTTACGCGGCGCACTTGCCCATAAGGGGATCGACTACCAACTCAATGAAGGCGACGGTGCATTTTATGGACCGAAGATCGACTTCCACATCGAGGACTGCCTGAAGAGATCGTGGCAGCTTGGAACGATACAGCTTGACTTCTCGATGCCGGAGCGGTTCGAGCTTACGTTTACCGATAAGGACAACACCGACAAAACACCGGTTATGATACACCGCGCGATACTCGGTTCGCTCGAAAGGTTCTTAGGGATACTGCTTGAGCATTACGGCGGGTGGATGCCGTTGTGGCTTGCACCCGAACAGATACGCGTCCTTCCGATCAGCGAAAAGAGCAACGAGTATGTCGCATGGATCGAGCAACAGCTAAAAGAAGCGGGCTTTAAATACAGTATCGATTTCTCGAACGAAAAGATCGGCGCAAAGATCGCAAAGGCACGCGG
>JAGLHQ010000121.1 GCA_023143375.1 Planctomycetota bacterium | reverse complement strand
TGATCGAGCGGAAGGTCATAGATCAACCTGTATATCATTTTAACTACCATGCCGCCTGCGTTTTCAAGCCACGACGGATCGTCCTTGGTCTTCTTGACAAGCTCGAATTCGTAATACCCTTTAGGGTTATCCTCGTCGGCTTTGCGAATATTGTCCGTCAGCGCTTCGATGCCTCCGGCGTTAAGTATCTGCATCATCATTGACGTTCCAGACCTTGGCACACCTGAGACGATGGTGATAATAGATGAATCCATAGCTATCCCTTTGATTGGCGTTAATTTATCTTAAACCGTATTATAGTGTTTTTATGAGGTTCTGTCTATCCGTAAAGGCTGAAATTACAATGGGGTATGCCGGTTTTCCTGGATTTTTTATCGTAAAGACAAGTATTGACTAAGGTTACAGGGTGCATTATAATAAACGTTTCATGGTTTTGTTGTCGATTTTAAAGGTGTAATGTGAATTACAAAGGTATAATCCTGGCTGGCGGAAGCGGAACAAGACTCTATCCGATAACACAGGTCGTAAGCAAGCAGCTATTGCCCTTGTACGATAAGCCGATGATCTATTACCCGCTTACGACGCTTATGCTTGCGGGCATCAAGGATATTCTGATAATCTCTACCCCGGAGGACACACCGCTCTACGAGCAGTTGCTCGGCGACGGAAGCAAATGGGGCATCGGTCTGCAATACGCAGTTCAACCGAAACCCGAGGGCCTTGCCCAGGCATTTCTTATTGGAGAAAAGTTCCTTGATGGCGGACCGGCATGCCTTATCCTCGGCGACAATATTTTCTACGGGCACGGACTTGCACAATTACTTCAAAAAGCAACGAACCAAACAGATGGAGCGACCATCTTCGGATACTGGGTAAAGGATCCGCAGCGATACGGAGTAATTGAATATGACAACGAAGGCTCGGTTACCTCGATAGAAGAAAAACCCGCCCATCCCAAAAGCAACTATGCCGCAGTCGGCTTGTATTTTTACGATTCGCAAATAACCGAAGTTGCAAAAAGCATAAAGCCTTCCGCACGCGGCGAGCTTGAGATCACCGAAGTAAACAATCTTTATTTGCAGCAGCAAAAACTTAAAGTGAAATTATTAGGCAGGGGCACCGCATGGCTTGATACCGGTACGACAGACTCGCTGCTCCAGGCCGCGAATTTCGTCCAAACCGTGGAGCAAAGGCAGGGCCTGATGATAGCATGCCCCGAAGAGATCGCATACAACCTCGGATTTATCAGCAAAGATCAGCTATTAAAACTCGCCGAGCCTCTTAAGAAAAACGGCTATGGCAAATATCTTATTTCACTTGTAAAGAAGGGCTGACACCTTGAAAGTTACTCAAACAGCAATACCTTCAGTGATCATATTCGAGCCGAGGGTTTTCGCCGACAGCAGGGGGCAGTTCATCGAAACATGGAGCAGGCAGAGATACATCGATGCCGGGATCGACGCCGAATTCGTTCAGGACAATGTTTCATACTCAGCCAAAGGAACGCTAAGGGGTCTTCACTACCAGCACCCGAACGGGCAGGGAAAACTCGTCCAGGCAGTTGCCGGAGAGGTTTTCGATGTTACTGTTGATATAAGGCTAGGCAGCCCAACGTTCGGAAAATCGGTTTCGGCGATACTTTCAAAAGAAAATCACAAGCAGATGTACGTCCCGCCGGGCTTTGCACATGGCTTTTGTGTACTAAGCGATATTGCCGTATTCTCGTACAAATGCACCGATTATTATGATCAGGCAAGCGAAGGCGGCGTGTTGTGGAACGACCCTGACCTTGCAATAGACTGGCCGGTAAGCGATCCGATGCTTTCGGACAAAGACGCAAAGTACGCGCCTCTAAAAGACATCGACCAAAAGTTGCTGCCTCGCTACGAGGACACAAATGGCTGAGACAAATAAGTCAATTGTAATATTAGGCGCCGCCGGGATGCTCGGAACCGATCTTGCAGCCGAACTAACTGCCCAGGGGATTGCTCCTGCGGTATTTGATCTTCCCGCTTTCGATATTACCGATTCCGACCAGGTTGCCAATGCCATATCCGGCTGTGATCTAGTCATAAACTGCGCAGCATATACGAATGTTGAAAAGGCAGAATCAGAACCCGAACTTGCATACAAGGTAAACGCCGATGCTGTAGGCCGACTCGGAAACATCGCCAGCGCCCAAGGTGTCAAGGTGTTGCACATAAGTACGGATTTTGTTTTCGACGGAACGCTTGACAGGCCGTACGTCGAAACCGACGACACCAACGCCTTAAGCATTTACGGAAAAAGCAAGCTGGAGGGCGAAAAGCTCCTGCTCGCTGCCAACCCGGATAGCTGCATTATCCGAATCCAGTGGACCTATGGAAACAACGGAAATAACTTTATAAAAAAACTTGTATCCCTTGCACAGCGGGGCAAACCTCTTCGTGTAGTTGACGATCAGGTAGGTTCGCCGACAGCTACCGAACAGGTTTCTGCGGCGATATGTAAGCTTATAAAAAATATGCCAACCGGAATTTTCCACCTCGCAGCCGCAGGTTTCGTCAGCAGGTTTGATATGGCAAAATTCATCTTTGACAAACTAGCCATAAAAGCCGATCTTACAAGCTGTAAAACGAGCGATTTCTCGTCAGCCGCACAAAGACCCTTAAACAGCAGACTTGATTGTAGTAAAATATCTTCGTTGCTTGACGGACCTATAGAGTCCTGGCAAAATAGTCTGGAAAAATATTTGAAACAGTTTAGAGAGTAATTATGAATATTATAGTAACAGGCGGAGCAGGTTTCATCGGAAGTAATTTTGTAAGGATGATACTCGACGAGCACAAGGGCACTTACGTTGTCAATCTCGACAGCCTCACATACGCAGGCAATCTTGGCAATCTTGAGGGGTATATTGACAACAAAAACCACAAATTCGTTAAAGGCGACATCTGCGACGGCAGGCTCGTGGAAAAACTCATTGACGAGCATAAGATCGATGCGATAGTAAACTTCGCCGCCGAAAGCCACGTCGATCGCTCGCTGGTCGACCCCGGAGTATTCATCGACACCAACGTCACCGGCACACTCACGCTGTTAAAGGCGGCTCTCGAAAAAAACATCGGCAGATTCCTGCAAGTATCTACCGATGAGGTTTACGGCTCACTCGGCGAAGAGGGCATGTTCACCGAGCAGACGCCAATAAGCCCAAACTCGCCGTACTCTGCAAGCAAAGCTGCCGCCGACCACCTCGTCTGTGCATTCGGCCATAGCTGGGGGCTCAAATACAACATCACCAGATGCTCGAACAACTACGGCCAGTACCAGTTCCCCGAAAAGATGATCCCGCTTATGATAAACAACGCACTTAACGGCAAGGACTTGCCCATGTACGGCGACGGCCTATATGTTCGCGACTGGTTATACGTCTACGATCACTGCACTGCGATCTGGAAAGTTCTTACAGAGACCGAACCCGGCACGATCTATAACGTCGGCGGTAATAACGAAAAGACAAACCTCGCAGTCGTTAACTTCATTCTCGACCGCCTCGGCAAGGACACTTCACTTATCAAGCACGTAAAGGATCGCCCGGGCCATGACAGAAGATACGCCATCGATTCGACAAAGATAATGACCGAGCTTAAATGGGCACCGTCGGTAAACTTTGAAGAGGGAATGTCAAAAACAATCGATTGGTACCTGCAAAATAAAAAGTGGCTCGAAACGATAGTCTCAGGTGACTACCAGAAGTACTACGACAGCATGTACGCCAATCGCTAATCCGTTTTGCGAAAACTACTGCTCGTACGATTTCGCAGACATCGGTTATACTTGACAAACTGACGGATCATGATCTTCTCACCCTAAAGGGTGCTAACAACCTACGATAGCTATCCCAAGCTTGTTAGCCAGTGCAAGCGTCTCCGGCTTATCGATGATGATCGTTTTATCTTTCTGAACCACGAGGCACTTGCCTTTATTCTCAGCAAGGCTCTTTATCGTATCGGGTCCGACACACGGAACATCGAACCGCATATCCTGATCGGGTTTGGCAGTTTTGATAAGCGTCCATCCGCCTTTTTTACAAAGCTTTCCCGCACGCTCGATCATCTTTGCGGTTCCTTCTATCGCCTCAACAGCGATGATCTCTTGTTCACGCACGGCGATAGCCTGTCCGATATCGAGTTCGCCAAGCTTTTTAACAATATCCCAGCCGAATTCAATATCGCCGGAAACAGAACCGCCGGGCTGAGTTTCCGTCATCACACCTTCGTTTGCAAGATGTTCTTTACAATACATCGTTGAGTCCTCCAGGATAATATTGCCGCTCGCCAGTTCGTCGGCGATAGCGCACAAAACCGTATCGTTACGTTTATCTTTTTTACGAAGCCGCCAGTACCATATACGAATACCTCGCCAGTCCGGAAGAAGCCGCAAAATCCGAAATGGCATAAACATTTTTTTCTTCGCAACACGACCGGCCATGATCGTCGTCGTAACACCGTGCTTGCGAAGCTTTCGTATCCACACGCCGGGCCGAGCAATGGGAACTGTTGTAAATACATCGACACAGCCGGCAAGTTCGGACTCTGCGCTGTCTGCAAGACCCGCGCAAACAACTTTCAAGCCCGCCTTCCTTGCCCCTTCGGCGATAAGGAACGGTAAGCGGCCTTGCCCTGCGATCAAACCTATAACATCTTTGCCAACCATATTTCTTATTCTCTCTTCCTCACGTTTTCGCAGCATGTGTTATACCCAACAAGCCAACGGATCACGATCTTCTCTGCCTAAAGGCAGGCTTTTAACTGTTTATATTCTGCGATGGTTCGCGCAACACCTTCTTCAAGCGTTATCTGCGGCGTAAACCCAAGCTTATTTAGCTTTGAGCTATCCATGCACTTAAGCAGCATCCCATCCGGTTTCGAACTGTCCCATGCCAGCTCACCTTTAAATCCCGCCGCCGAAGATATCATCTCTGCCAGTTTCTTTATCGTTACTTCCGTTCCCCACCCAAGATTTACAAACTCCGGCTCGTCATAATTATTCATCAAAAATACGATCCCCGCCGCTGCATCGTCAACATGCAAAAACTCACGCCGAGCTATTCCAGTACCCCAAAGGGTAACGCTATCGGCGCCATCGTCGACCGCATCGACAAAACGCCTGACCATAGCAGACAGCACATGCGAATTCTCAAGATCGAAGTTGTCATTCGTACCGTAAAGGTTACACGGCATAACGCTTATACTGTTAAATCCGTACTGCCTGTTATAGTATTCCGTCATCTTGAGCCCCGCGATCTTGGCAATAGCATACCCCTCGTTTGTCGGTTCCAACGCTCCGCTCAGCAGATATTCCTCTTTCATCGGTTGTTTGCATTTTGTCGGATAGATACACGAGCTTCCCAAAAAGCAAAGTTTTTTCACACCGTTTAAATATGACTGATGGATAACATTCGTCTGGATCATAAGGTTCTCATAGATGAACTCCGCCTGGTGATGCATGTTGGCGTGTATGCCCCCGACTTTCGCTGCTGCCAGGATAACACAATCGGGCTTTTCGGTCTTAAAAAATTCTGCGACAGCACTTACATCGGTAAGGTCCATTTCATCTAATGTACGCGCTACAATATTCATAAAACCTTGTTTTTCAAGCTGGCGTATGATCGCAGAGCCTACCATACCTAGATGGCCTGCAACATATATTTTGTCATTCTTATCCATTTGATTTTTCCAGTTTGGCAAGTTTCTTTTCCAGTTGCTTGATCTTTTTCCGCATTTCGGGGAGCTGCGGCATAGTGGCATATATCCGTTTTGTTATGCCCGGATCTATCGCCGGCGTACCCAACAGTATTTTGCCATCCGGGATATTACCTGACACTCCGGACTGTGCCCCTATCTGAACCATGTTTCCGATTTTCAGATGCCCTGCAACGCCAACCTGACCGCCAAGAACCACATGATGCCCAAGAGTCGTAGAACCTGCGACCCCAACCTGCGGAACAAGCAAACAATGCGGTCCGATCTTTGTCCCATGTCCTATTGCGACAACATCGCCGATCTTGGTCCCTTCAGATATCCGAGTCTCGCCAAGCGTCGCTCTTTCGATAACAGTATTTGACCCGATCTCTACATCGTTTTCGATAACGACGATTCCCACCTGCGGGATCTTATGATGGATCCCTTCGTGCGTCGCAAACCCGAAACCGTCCTGACCTATAGATGCGTTCGATTGTATAATAACCCGATCACCGATAACTGTCTTGTTATATATCGCCGCATTGGGATAAACAATACAATCGTCGCCGATACTTGCTTCTGGACCGATGAAAACGCCCGGATAGATTATGCAGTTATTCCCGATCTTAACGTCATCGCTTATCGTGCAAAAATCTCCGATCTGGCAATTGTCACCAATCGTCGCCGAATCAGAGACAGCGGCCTTTTTGCTGACACCCGTTTGAGGATGTTTCCGATGTCCGTATATCAAAACAGCGATCTGCATGAGTGCATAGTAAGGGTCCGCCGCGATAAGAAGCGCCGCATCCGTCTCAACATCTCCTGGAACTATAACCGCGCTTGCTTCAATTGTCTTAAGCTTCGACTCATATTTCTTATTCGTAAAAAACGTAATATCGCCGACGCCCGCCGAATCCATCGTGCCAACCGCTGTTATGATCGTTTCCGGATCGCCCTTGATCGTCCCGCCAACATGGTTCGCAAGTTCCTGTAATGTCCTGCTCTGCATTGTTTGTTCCTTCTTAAAATGGCATTATATGGAGCAAGATTATAGCGATATTACCCCGTCCGTCAATATTTTAAGCTGCCGGCGATATTACCTCCAAAAGCTCGCTGGGGCCACTTTAGCTATTGCCTGCAAAGCTCTTGGGTATGGCTTTAAAGTATCTTATAAATGCCATTGGCTTTTACTATTTGAATAGTCCCTTAAGCGCATCGCCGAGTTCTTTGCCGCCTTCAAGTGCTTTTTCGCCGATCTTTTTGCTTTCTTCCAGAACATCTTTGCTTTTATCGAATACCAATGCGCCTTTATCTTTTAACACAGTATTGATATCGCCAACCATATCCTTAGGAAGTAAGCCGGCTCCCTGTTGTGCAACACCGGTTGCGATCGCTGCAAGTATTTTACCCGCCAGCTTCGACATGCTCATCTTATCGTCGCTGCCAAGATCCGTCATCTGTATCGGTGCCAGTTTTATCGTAACTGTATCAGTCTTACCCGGTATCGGCAGCAGTTTAGCCTTAACCGTGACATTCGAGATCTCAAGCTCGGAGATAACCAGATTCTTAGGTTCTTTCGCAGGCTTTTCCTCAGCCGGCGCCTTTGTTGCAGGCTTGTCTTCCGAGGGCAGATTTTTCATCACATCGTTAAGATTGCTCGTAAGCCCTTTTTGCTCGACCACCATATCGATACCGTCGAATTTTATCGTCTTGATCTCGATTGTATCGCTAAGCAGCGACATGACAGAAACATCGACATACCCCTTACCGATCTTAAGCATCTCCGGATGCTGATAGCCTTCGGGGTTATCGATCACAAGATCTTTAATTTTCACCGTACCGCCCAGTATTGAAAACGATATTTTACCGACTGAAACATTTACCCCCAGCGCCTTACTCGCCCCGGTTTCTATCCCTGCCTTAAGCGCCGCGTCGCCCGCAAAATGAACTACCAGTACTATCACTAAGATTACGACCAGCAACCCGATCCCAACTTGCTTTACGATCTTTTTAGCTTTCATTTTGTTTCCTTTCATTTAATTATCGGTTAACTTCAGCAATTCCGGCTGAACATTAAAGCCTAACGACTTTGCGATAGCAGCATGTTTCTTACACGATTCGAGATCTTTTAGCATATAGAAACTTATAGCGATAGCATTATGAGCGGTTGCGTTATCAGGTTCAAGAGAAATAACCTTCGAATATTCCGCCGCCGCCTGTTCGTAGTCGCCCGTATTGGCAAATGCTACCCCAAGGTTAAACCGGACCGTCGTATTATTCGGTTCAAGTGTAAGAGCTGCCAAATATTGTTCTATGGCCTCGTCGTACATTTTCAATTTAATGTACGCGTTTCCCAGGTTCTGTCTACCGCCCGCGTTATTCGGCAACAGTTCCAGCAGAGCGATATAAGCCTCTATCTCATCGTCGGTTAGCCCCAGATAACCATAGCTAAGTCCCAGCCCGAAATAGCTGCTGCTGTTGTCGGCATCGAGCCCCAGCGTCGTTAAAAACTGCCCGGCAGCAGCGTCATATCGACCGTTGTTAAGATAGGCATACCCAAGGCTGCTGTTTGCACCGATAAGATACGGATCCATCGCAAGGGCCTTTTCATATTGCACTATCGCCGCTCCGTGGTCCTGTTTGGATGTATAAACATCTCCAAGCAGCTTATAGTTCTCAGCGTCGCGAAGATCGATAGCGACAGCCTGCTTCAAATAGTAAACCGCCTTGTTATAATCTTTTTTCCTGCGATAGGTATCCCCAAGGTTCCTGTATGCATCGATAAAATCGCTTTGCATCAGGATCGTTTTTTTATAATAATGGATTGCCTTATCATATTCCTCTGTCGCAACATAAGCATTGGCTATATTGTTGTATGTCTTATAATCACCCCCGGTTAATTCGATCGACATAAGATACTGGTCGACCGCATCGGCGAACCAGCCCTTCTGGAGATAAATATTGCCAAGATTCGTATGCGCCTCGCCCAGCGTCGGAGTTGTATTAACCGCGCGTTCCAGTGCGACGCGCGCATTATCGATCTCACCTACGATGCTGTAACTATTGCCAAGGTTATTAAAAAAACAACCAAGCGTCTGTTTTTTCGTAAGGTTTTGCATGTATATCGTTTCGCCGTTGATAGGGGGCTTAAACTTTTCGATATAATGCTTATCAGGTGCGATACCGCCTTTGCTCGTCGTCTCTATGTTGAACTCATTTTTCCCGTCGTCATACCGAACAAAGAAATGACCCGGCACAACAACCCCATACAAAGGCATCCCAATACGCTCTGCGATAGAAAGGTACAGAACCGACAAACTAAGGCAATACCCGCGGCGTTTGTCCAGAACAGTATGCAGAAAAAGATCCTCAGGATCCTCAGCCGTCGCAACCGTTTCAAACCCAAGCTCTTTATAAAGGTATTCGTTGATCACAGGTATCGCCATTTGGTTTGGCGTTAACCGTTTTTTTTCCAGCCGATCCAGTATCTCTTCTGCCATTTTATCGACTTTGTTACGGTATCGATGAAGTGTCTTAGGGCTTCCCCATTCGTTGCTAAGCACGAGCGCCGCAGTACAAAGATCGATCTGGCTCTCGTCCATTCGCAGTATCCGATCGATGGGACGTATCCGCAATCCGTCCTTACCCTCGTTAGCAAGATCGGTAAACCCAAACCCGCACGGCGACAACACAAAAACCAATAATAATATTACGAACTTTCTCATCTAGTCGCCTCTAAGTTCCTTTGGGAGCTCTTCTTCTTTAATAAACCACATATTTTCGTCGCCAAGTTTGATAGCCGTTGCCGACTTCTTGCTGGCATAGGATGACTTTGGAACATGAAGGTTATACGCTACTATAGCTCCTGCGTCTTTCTCCAAAGATTTGTTCTTGCCCATATAGAAAAAGTTGACGATAGCACGTTCGACAAACTCTTTATCCTTTTCTTGAGATAAAAGTTTTTTCAGAGTACCCGGCAGTTCTTTGGTTTTGTCCTCACAGTATTTGTCTATGATACCTTTCAAGCGTCTAAAGTCATCTCCCTTTTGTGTCGCTTTGGCCCCAACCTCTGATGGAGGACGGCTTACAAGTTTTATCTTGCTGTCTTTTTTAACAACATATAAAAGGTATCCACAAAGCATTCCTTCGCCATCTTCTTTTTTAGATTGCAAATAGTGCCATGTTGTGATCGTATGCGTAGGAAGCACAGCCAGTTCTTCTATGGCGTATATATCGCTGTCTTTGAAGTCTCGTACAAACACGCACGCTTTTGTTGTATCAAGACTGAGCGGAAATCCTTTTTCTTTTATGATCTTCTTTTTGCTTTCAAAGTGCCTTTGTGCCCTTGGAGTATTATTTAACTGCTTGATGCTTTCGTTACATAACAAAACTTTATAATCGTTGCTGCTAGATATATTTATCAATTTCTCGGAAAAATCGTGAAATTCGCTGTCTATTAATTTGCTGCCTGTGTATTTTTCCGTATTGATATTTGCCTCAAAGCACTCCAATTGCGTTTCCATCGACTTCTCTGGAACCCCCAGAAACCGCAATGCATCATCCACCGACTGACCTTTATACAAACTAACCTTAGGCTCAACTTTGTTGCACGAACACAATGCAAGGACACTTGCAAACAGAATGAAGCTTATCTTTCGATTCAACATCTTTTCCTTTCCTTTATATTGTTCATGGCCCAAAAAACCTTAATTCGGCGTAAGCCGAAAAGGTTTTAATCATTAAATTTTTGAATTTAGTATTTGTTTAGAATTTAGAGCTTCGAATTTCGGATTTCTAGTTTTTCTAGTATTATATCGGCACTTACACCTTTTACGCTGATTATTTTGTGCGGGTTCGTCTGTCCGCTTTCGATTGAGATTGACCTTTTGTTAACGCCGAGTGTTTTTGCAAGAAATGCGATAAGCGATTGGTTGGCTTTGCCTTTTTCAGGAGCCGCTGAGATTTTCACCTTAAGCGCCCCGTCAAGTGTCCCTGCGATGCTCGTCCTGCTGGACCCCGGAACAACCTTCACCCCGAAAGTCACACCTCCGTCAATTTCATTGATCTTAAGAACAGACATAAATCCTGTTTCCGTTTTAACCCTGAAAGGGTTTAGTATATCAGCCCAGGGCTAAGTCCGAAGGACGCAACCCTGGGAAATCACACCAACCAAAACCCATGCCCTGAAGGGGCTATATAAAGCATCATAAATGAAAGGCGAATTTCACAGATTTGATCTTACATATCTTCGCGAATGTTTCGCCCGACCGCGTTTTGAACATATTTCTCGATCTGCTCTGCAAGCAGGCTAACGGACTCATGCTGGAAGTCTTCGTAATGACCCGGCACATATTCGCCGTTAAGCGCCTTTTTAAACATCCGCACACGTATCAACGGCTGTTGCTTCTCCGCGGCCCCGCTAAAGTTCGCGTCCGCATGTTCCGTCAGCTCGACACGCCAGTCCTCGCTGATAAACACCAAACATTTCCCCGTGTTAACAGCCATGGGAAAATATTCATATAAGACTTTTAATAATTCCATACTTGTCATCCGTCAAATATAAAAAACGCCATAAGCCCCAACGGGGCGACAGAGCGCATAGCCGGGGGCGTAAGCCCCTGGTAACCGATCAATTAAAATAACGCCGGCTTTAGCCGGCCTCCACGCGATTAGGAAACCTCAGGTTTTCTAATCGCCTCGCGACTTGTCGCGGCACCGAAGGTGCTTAGTCTCCGAACTCCGAACCACCAACTCCCAACCTTTATTGCAAACTTCCCACCAACTCAGATATATTTGCTATTCCATGCTTTTGACAATACGCCCTGAGCCCTGCAACTATTCTCTCGCTGCAATCGGGCTCTGCAAAGCTCGCCGTCCCAACCGCCACAACCGTAGCACCCGCTATCATAAACTCCACCGCATCGCTGGCATTACGTATCCCGCCAAGCCCCATCACAGGAATATTCGCAGGTTTGCAAACCTCGTTATAAACCTTGTTCACAAGGTACACCGCGATAGGTTTTATAGCAGGGCCGCTAAGCCCGCCGGTCCGGTTCGCAAGAACCGGTCTTTTCTTTTCGATATCGATCACCATCGCCGTAAACGTATTAACTAAGCTGATCGCATCGGCGCCTGCGTTAACCGCCGCCCGTGCAGTCACCGATATATCAGTTACCGCCGGCGTAAGCTTTACCATCAAAGGCTTACCGTTGCATACTTTCTTTACTTCTGACGTTATCTTTTCGACCTGCTTAGGATCGGTCCCGAAAGATATTCCGCCTTTTTTAACGTTTGGACAACTGATGTTAAGCTCAAACCCGGCAAGTTCGTCATATTCGCAAAGTCTCTCAGCCACTTTCACGTACTCATCGATGCTTTGACCCGCCAGATTCACAAAAACAGCGGGGCGGTACTGTTTAATTAAAGGCAGCTTCTCAGCGATAAACTTATCCAAACCGATATTCGCAAGGCCGATAGCATTCAGCATACCCGAATCAGTCTCGACAACCCGAGGCGTAGGATTACCCTTACGCGGTTTAAGGCTGATGCTCTTGGTAATAAACCCGCCAAGGCTGTTGATGTCCATAAAGTCGGCAAGCTCATCGATATAACCGCACGTACCAGACGCCGTAAAAACAGGGTTACTAAGCTTTAGCCCCGCAAAATCTATACTAATATTGTTTTCTGACATACTTTCTCACTTTGTCATCCCAGCGAAAGCTGGGATCCATTTCTACGATCTATAATTTAGTATTTTTAAAATCTGTGAAATCAGTGTAATCAGTGGATATTGTTTTTCTTTAATTCTTTTTCGGTTATCGTCTCTCTCCAAAAACGATCTCCCTGCCGTCAAACACGGGCCCGTCCTTACAACAAAGTTTATATTCGCCTTCTCCATCCTCGGTCTTCTTCGTAATCGCACAGCTCTGACAAAGCCCGGTCCCGCATGCCATCGTCCGCTCCATACTAACCTGGCAGACGATATTAGTTTTCTCGGCAACTTTCGCGATCGCCGCCAGCATACCTTCCGGCCCGCAGGCATAGATCATCGTCGTCCCGCTATCGAAGCTGTTTTCCCCAAGCCATTTCTCAACGCATTCCGTGATAACACCTTTATGCCCGATAGATCCGTCGTCAGTCGCAATATGCGTTTCGATCTCGTACCTGGCAAACTCCGCAACCGTCGCACCCACCAAATTATCGATCTGCATCGTAAAAGGCGCATCCTCAACACTCCTTGCACCGGCAAAAGCGACCGTTTTGATGTCCGCATGATTATACGTTAGATGTTCGGCAAGATGCATCAACGGCGGGGTACCCACACCGCCGCCAACCAGCAACGCATGTTTCGTTCCATCAGGAACAGAAAACCCGTTCCCCAACGGCCCGATCATACCGATCTTATCGCCCTTGGATAATGCACTCATCCGCAACGTCGCCGGGCCAAGCACGCAATAAAGGATACCAAGCCGAACGATTTCAGGATTGGTATTCAAAACCTTGCGGAAATCAAAAAAGCTAAACGGCCGCCGCAAAAGAACTTGCCGCTGCGAAACATCCCGAAGTTCCTCAGGAATGGACTCGCGCGGCCCAACTGCGGCACTTCGAAGGTCAAACTCAGCGAATTGACCGGGAATAACGTTTGAAAAAGCAACAGAACCAGCCTCATCAAGCTCGATCGTCATCGCATAATAGCTCTTGCTGACTGCCGCATTGCTAAGGATCGTGCTAGTGAACATCGTTTTTTTGTTAAGTTTTGTCGACTTTTCCATAAATACTTGTCTTAACAATGGTTATGTTTTGTTTTTGGTAAAAAAAAACTTCCGGAACATTCATCCACTGATATTCCGGAAGTGTGCCACGGCATAAAAAAGCCGCTATATTCGATTTTTTGGGTCAGAACTTTCATTAATCGTTTCAGTTCTCGCAAATCAAGTATAGCAACCGCCCCAGCCCTTGTCAAAAGAAACTGGAAATTTTAAAAAATAAATTAAAAAAAACTATAACTTGCTGCCTGTAAAGAAGTTAGATTTCAGCATTTGTCGCTCGCACCTGTTATTTTCTGGTACGCCGACATCGCCTCAGACATCACCGATTTTATACCAATATTCTGCTCTTTTGCGATTTTCGCACACTCCGAATACTCTGGTTTCGCAATAACTTCCTTACCGTTATAAAAACCAACCTTGATATTCACCGCGCCATACCGCGTTTGAACCGTCACAAACTCTCGCTCAAGCTTCGCACGTTTTACAATTTGCTTACGAATACCGGAAGTCACTCCCTGCCCGAAAATATATTCTTCGATCTTTCCAACATCTTCGATCTTACACAGCACCGACAATTTCACAGCGGGGCGATTCCGTTTCATCTGTATCGGATCACAGAAAACATCCAGCGCAGATCTCTCAAAAAGCCCCTCCATCACAAACCCCATCACCTCACCGGTCGCATCGTCGATATTCGTTTCCAGCAGACAAACGCTATCGCTTTGCGTTTCGTCTTCTGACGCCGTGCCAACTAAAAGTCGTAGAGTATTTGCGAACTCGCAACTGTCATACGTCCCCGCGCCGTACCCAATGCTTTCGATCTGCATCGCAGGCATCGCCCCGAATTCCGTCACGAATTCCGCCAATATTGCTGCCGCCGTCGGCGTAAGCAGCTCGACCTCCGCAGGACCGGTTCGCACAGGCATCTTTGCACGTCTTACTATTTCCGCCGTCGCAGGTGCCGGAACCGGCATAACCCCGTGATCGCACTTAACCGTCCCAGCCCCGACACTAACCGCAGAGCAGTAAACCTTTTCTACCCCTAATGCGAAAATCCCCACACACGCACTTACAACATCGACGATCGAGTCAGCCGCACCAACCTCATGGAAGTGTATCTTTTCCGCCGTAGTGTTGTGTATCTCCGCCTCCACCTCAGCCAGCATGCCGAATATCTTAACCGCACGCTCTTTCGCAGCATCAGCGATAGAGCTATTTTCGATAAGTTCCACGATATCTTTAAGGTGCCTGTGTTTTTTAGCCTCCGCAGCGACCGGCGTAAACTTAACCGCCTCGATCCCGCATTTACTCACACGTGTTATCGCTATCTCAAGACCTTCAATACCCAGCGAATCCAATTGATCCTTTAAGAACTGCGCATCAACTCCCGCATCCAGCATCGCACCTGCGATCATATCACCGCCTGCACCCGCAAAACAATCAAAATATGCAATTCTCATAAGATTCCTAAAATATTGTAATCAAAACCAAACGTTGCAACCAAAACCAAACATTGCAACCAAAACCAAACATTGCAATTAAAACCAAACATTACAACCAAAACCAAACATTACAACCAAAACCAAACATTACAACCAAAACCAAACATTACAACCAAAACCCTGAAAGGGTTTAATGTATCAGCCCAGGGCTAAGTCCGAAGGACGCAACCCTGGGAAATCATACCAAACTAACCTATGCCCTGAAAGGGCTATATAATCACATCGCCAAAGGTGACGATACCGCAATTTTTCATTATTTTTTTCTCAGCGATCTTCGCGGCCTCTGCGGTAAAATAAATTATTTCAATCTGCGTAATCTGTGAAATCCGCGGTTTCTTTCTCCACCTCAGTAATAATTCCAGTTTTATTATCCATTCAGCCGATAAAACTTGCAAGCACAAAAACGGTTTGGCTTATTTGATTTTTTATCCCGATTTTGTTATAAATTCACTTATGAAAAGACCCGTAAGATTTATCCTGGTCGCTTTGTTGGTTCTAACGACCGTTACATGCGCCTCATCGGCATCCCTCACTTCGCGCATTAACAGTATCGTCTCACGCAAATCGCAAAAAAAAGTTAACTTCGGCATAAAGATCATCGACGCCCGCACAGGCAAAAGCGTCTATTCACACAATGCAGACAAACCGCTTATACCAGCTTCGAATATGAAACTCGTCGTTTCCGCCGCCGCTCTAAAAGAGCTCGGAGCCGATTACCAGTTCACCACACAGATAGGTCTACTCGGCGAGACTCTCGTCATAATAGGCCACGGCGACCCATTGCTCGGCGACATCCAAACCCTCACCAAAAACAACCTCTCCAAAGACCACGTCATTAAAGAAATTATACAGGCCTTAAAACAAAAAGGCGTTACACGAATTAAGGACATCATCGTAGACTCCGGCTTTTTCGAAGATAATCGTATCCACCCCAGTTGGCCGCGTGACCAGCTAAACAAAGAACACGCCTGCGAAGTTTCTGGCTTAAATTACAACGGAAACTGCATACGAATCACCACCACACGCAGGGGCGGTTCCGTCGCAGTAACAACCGACCCAAAAACCAAATATCTTAACATTACCAACAAAGTCAAGATAATTAACAAAGGCTCAAGCGCCGTAGGCTCCTACCGCGATCTAAAAACCCCAAACAAAATAACCGTCCATGGCCGATGTCGAAAATCCGCAGGCTTTCGTCTCGCAATAGAAAGACCCGCAGCAATGTTCGGCTTTCTCCTCGCAGAACACCTCGCCGACGCAGGCATTGATGTTCGCGGCGAGCTTCTCGAAAAACATGTCAAAACCGACAAACGAATAAAAATTATAAAAACCTTCAAAACCCCAATGCACGAAGTATTGCATAGATGCAACAAAGACTCCATGGCGCTGGCAGCAGAGTCCCTACTGAAAACCATCTCCGCCCAAAACTCCAAAGACAACATAAACGGCAACTGGCCCCACGGCCTGTCAATCGTAGCAAAATACCTTAATAGCCTGGGCGTAAATAGCTTGGACTTCACCCTCGACGACGCACGCGGACTAAGCAGAAAGAACAAACTCACCGCGGGCGCCATCACAAAGGTATTGCTTGACAGATACAACAGCAAAGACAGTGATATCTTTTTCGATTCGCTTGCGATCGGCGGAGTTGACGGAACTCTAAGAAAACACTTCGGCGAAAAAAAATACAAAGGAAAAGTAATCGGCAAGACCGGCTTCATCAACGGCGTTAAATCACTATCCGGCCAGGCAAAAACCACCAACGGCGTTTACCTCTTCAGCATCCTGACAGAACACGCAAACGCAAGCACAACCGCCGCAAAAAATGACATCGCAAAAGCAATAATCGACAACAAATAGCCGTAGGATGGGCAACTCGTTGCCCATGCGGTTTGTGAAAGTGTCACGTCTTGTCATTCCTGCGAAAGCAGGAATCCACGTGTAACGAAACACCATGGTTGACCGTAGGGTGTGCTTCAGCACACGCGAAAGCTATTCTCTGTCATTAATATTGGCGCAGGCACAGAAATATGGTATTTTCATCATTACGTAAGCTTAAGCAAGGTAGAAAGTAAATGAAAAACAAACGAAATATAATTAAGTTTTTTGTGTTTGCAGTAGCCATAATATCGCTTCTGATTTCTTACATAGTGATAAATCCAAATTCTCTTTTATCCTATGCATTGAGGTTCAAGGTTCTCGAACCAAGCTACTTAGACCGGAAAGCAGGCGAAACTTTGATAGATGGATTCCAGAGCTATTCATCTTTGGCTCAGGTTAAAGCTGCTATGCCAGACCACTTTGTATATGAAGTTGCTGAAAAATCGGTTTTAGATAAAGGTGATACCAGACCTCCGTTTGATTTTCTTTCTCTATCGATCAAAGATTATCAGCACAAGGGATATGCTGGAGAATTAGTTTTGAGCTTTTTCAATGACCGTTTGATGCAATGTATCTTTTATCCTGTGGATGTAGAGGGGTTTGAGAAAGTTCTGACAAAGGACTTGAAGATGAAAGTCACCAAAGAAGATGAAAGAAAAATTTCTGGGAATGTAAACCTGTGGCATTATATTGATTACGAAGGCCGCCCTTACTTTAGATGGGTAGATAAGCGTCTTGAGAAGGAAAATGATGCTTGGATAATGCGATACTCTTAATTTCCTTCGTGATCATTCGTGTAATTCGTGGCTAAAAAACTACCATTGCGCTAGTTCTCCCGTAAACTCTTCGACAAGGTCTTTCATCGTAAGTATCCCCGACACTTTTGCCCGTTTCGAGTACCCCGCGGTAACCAGTACGATCTTACACCTGCCGTCCCGCATCTTATCTATCGCGTCGCTTACCGATATCGACCCGCTAAACCGCGCGACAGGTTTGACAAATTGCGACAGATTCTCAAACTCTTCCGCCGCCAGCACTTCATAGATATTTATAAACCCGATGATGTTCGAGTGTTGCTTGCTGTAGACCGGATACCGCGTATAGTGATGTTTCGTAAGCAGCCCCAGCAAAGCCTGCCTGTCGGATTTAACATTTACCGTCACGGTTTTGCTCATGCCGATCATCACAGAGCTTACAGAAATATTAGATATATTCATCAGCCGATTAAGCATCTCGTTTTGCACATTGCTGAGCAATCCCTCGTCATGCGTTTCGCTTATGATCTGTTCCACATGCGCAGGACCGATACGCGTCCTCGCTCGCGAGCTGCTCGTGCTGCTGCGAAGTTTCTTTCCGGTAAGCCGCGATATTATCTTTAATAGCTTTACCGCACCGGAGCATTTAAACAACGTATGAAAAAACCACAACACAGGCGCCGTCCGCGGCATGAGCGAATCGCAACGATAGTAGTAAAGGTTCTTAGGTATCACCTCCGAAAAGATAAACAGTAACGGAGCCATCATTAACGTCGTATAAACCTGTGCCGAATTTTCGCTCATTGCAAACCCCAGCAGGATCGTCGTAACAAGGTACGTCGCCAGGTAATTGACAAGGTTGTTACCGATCAGCATAGAAAAAATAAGCCCGTCGCTGTCATCCATCGCTTTAGCTAAAAGCGTATACAGCTTGCGGTTTTGCTCGACACCAAGCCGAAGACGAAACTTGCTAAGACGATATATACCCGTCTCGGTACCCGAAAAAAAAGCACCAAGCAAAATCAACACAAAACATATTAAAATTTGAACTGCCAAAGCCATAAGCTCACTTTAAATCTGTTATCCTGCTAACATTGTCTTCCCAGCGAAAGTCGTAGATGCTTTAGCTGCTCCGAATCCATTTCAATCATTAGTTTTTAATTCGTGCTTTTTCGTGTAATTCGTGGCTAAATAATTTCTTTATCTTTTCTCTGTGTTCTCTTTTTCCTCTGTGGCAAAAATAACTTTTTATTCAGCCAAAGGCTGAAAACGCCGCAGACACCCTATCCGCTGCCCGCTGTACGCTCCACGCTATTTTCAAGCGACAGAACAAGGCTCTTGATACGATGCTTGTCAACTTTCTCAACCGTAAGTTTCAGATTTTTCAAGTGCGCCGTGTCCCCTTCTTTAGGGATCTTACCAAGCAGCGCCGTCGCAAGCCCGCCTATCGTACACAACCGTCCCTGCTCCGCGGTGATATTAAACGCCTGCGCCCAGTCATGTATTGCAAGGTCCGCAGCCAGCCGATACTGCATCGGCCCGATCTGCTTGATCGCCTCTTCCATATTCGTTTGATCGATCGGCCCAAGCAGCTCGGCGACAATATCTTCAAGCGACACCGTACCGGCGATCCCCCCATACTCATCGACAGCAACCGCTGTATCGGTACTCGTCGTCTTAAAAAATTCCAGCAGCGACTCCACGCTCTTTTGCTCCGGTACAAAGTTCGCTTTCCGAACAAGTTTCTCCGGAGATTTCTCCGGCGACAAGAGCAAGTGACGCTGATGCAGCAGCCCGATGATATTATCGATATCCTTGGAATGAACAGGTATCTTCGTTAGTTCCCCATCGTTCATCAGTTTCATGATACGTCCCCTCGGCTCCGAAACATCGCACGTCACCATATCCACCCGGGGCCGCATCACATGCCGAACCTTCAAATAGCCAAGCTCGATCACCTCCGCGAACACCTGCCGCTGATCTTCAGTCATATACCCACGTTGCCGCGTGGACTCGATCAGCGTTTTAAACTGCTCCGGCGTCACTGTCTCCTCTTTTTCCGCACCTCCCGCAAGCAGACGTATTGACGGCGTCACGATCGCAAACTCAAACACTCTCAGCAAAGGACCAAGCACACGCAAACACAAATAGCACCCCGGCGCCGCTGTAATACAGTACTGACGCGAGTGCAGATAAGCCATCGATTTCGGAAGCATCTCACCGCAAAGAAGCAATGCAGAAAACGACACCGCCGCCGTCGCAACCGCCCCCATCGCCCCATAAGCCTTACCAACACGGATGCTGCACACGCTCGACAATGCAAAGTACATCACGTTAACCGCCATATTCGCAAACAGCAAACTCGTCAGTAATTGACGGGGGTCTTCAAGAAGTGACGCCGCAAGCTTTCCCAGCCGGTGCTCAGACTCCTTAAAAAGTTTCACCTGACGCCGGGAAATGTTGAAATATGCAGTCTCAGAGCCCGAAAGAAAACCAGAACACAATAATAGAAGTGCCATCGATACCAACTGCCAAATGTTATCGAAAAGTGTTGCCACCTATATATACCATCTTACAATTTAAACTTGCTCCACATATTGTCATCCCAGCCGCCTGTCGCGTCGAAGCCTCTAGGCGTAGACGGAAAGGCTGGGATCCATTCATACAATTACATCTTGTATCGCATCTGGGTGGCACGGCCAAACTCGTTTGGCCGTGTTGTTACGGTTATCTAATATCTACTAACTCCGATGCTCGGCATCGGCATCCGGAAGCGTCAGACGAAAAGTCGTCCCCTTGCCAGGTTTCGATTCGACGGTGATTGTACCGTCGTGCGAATCGATCACTTTCTTACAGAATGCCAGACCAAGCCCCGCGCCGTTTC
>JAGLHQ010000120.1 GCA_023143375.1 Planctomycetota bacterium | reverse complement strand
CACATCATATTTATCGCCGGTTTTTCGACCCGTCCAGGGACCGACACCGAGCACCTTGTCTTCGTCGGCAAGAATATAATACGGCTTGTCAGATAGCCCGCCGCCGCCGTGTTGCCTAACGTCAGGCTCATCCACTAATTCCTGGAAACCAATACCGTAAAAACGTTTAACAGGCGAATCGTACACCGACGAGGAACCGGAATTCATCGCAATTATAGTCTCGACGACATCTTCGTAAACCCAATAGGCAACCTGAGTATACCAGCAGTCTTCCAACGCTTGTTCCTGACCGCTGTAATCATACTCTTCCCAGTAATCGTACCACGGAAACGCATAGGGGCTGGAATATATGGTTATGCTTTCGGCACGCTTACGGCAAACCGCATCCATGATAGAACTGCTCGCAGAATCCTTTCTGGAACTGGTCCTCCGGGTTCTTCCTCTATTGGAGGCACCCCCCTTGCGTTCCGTTTCCCTGCGAAAATCAGACTCACTCGGACAATCAAGTGCCTTCATACGCTTAACCAAACCGTCAGGACCGGCTATCGCATTTCGGAACTTCTTGCCAAAATCTAAAAACAACTGACGAGAACCGTCCTGCTGATCTGGAAAAAGACCATAATCCAACAACAAACGCAAAGAAGACTCATCGAGCATTTTTGCGATAGTCTCCGCCTCGGAAGAAAACTGTTCCTGGTATAACTTTTCCTGCTCATATTGGTGCGATGAAGGCAAATCGCCGCGGAGCAGCGACTTGATCTTAGTTCCCTGGGAAACGCTTTGTTTCTTTATCTGAGATTCCAAAGAACTCCCGATCAACATCGCAGGGATAAATATGGAAATAGCGACAATGACTATTGCAACAGGGATGACCAAAGCTATATATTTCTTGATAAAATTCATTCAATCAACCTTCTTATAAAATACCACTATTACTATTTGATTTACTTTCAGATTTCTCCTTGAAATTCGGAGACTCCTTCCAAACAAACTTAGCGTTTATCCTAAACCAGTGATCACGTGTGATATAAAGAGGTTCCTCGCTGAATTCGCCACGCTTCTTGGTCGCAATATCTCTATCGGAAAGGCTGGGATCGGATTTTATATCTTCAATAGTGACCAGATCAAAGGTCTTGCTCATCTCTTCGTTGGTCATAGGATCGAAAAGAACATCTTCTTTGCTAACGCGATCCGTCATGGATCTATTGATGAGGCCGCCACCGCCCATCATACCACCCATCATGCCCATCATCGGATCCATCATGCCCACAGCCGCTCTCCTCTCGACCTTAGGGAGCCTTTCAACCTCACGCTCGACACCGATACCGTCGGGCATTCCCGTATCTATAATATCAACAGGACCAGTTTCCAGTTTGAAATGCGAAATATCGCTCTTTTCAAAAAGTTCAAACTGACATCCGTCAATGAGCTTGGAAAGATTCGCAAAACGAGTTACCATACCCCATTTGCTTTGGTCATCACCAACACCGGAGGGATCCAGAAGATCGTCAGGGATTGCATAAGGAGTATACCCCTCAAGCGTAACAACAAAACCAGGATTGTCTGAACCGTCGCCTTCCTCCTTCTTTTTAGCACCACGCTGTTGCATCATCATCGCTGCATAAGGATTAGCACCACCGCCACCGCCCGGACCCATCATACCGCCCATCGGACCCATCATGCCCATCATCGGATCCATATATTCCGTATCGCTGGTAGACCGCCTCTTGGTTTTTCGCTTGGCCTTTCTGATCTCACCGAATTTAGCTTCCTTAAGGCTCGCGGCATAATTGATTGAAAGAGCGGTAACAAAAGCAAGCTTTCGATCTTCTCGCTCAACCGATTTTACCCCTTCGATATCACCTTCGCCAAAAGCCGCATAAAGATCGGCCTGGCCTGGATTATTCTCAGCGTTTGGCAGGCATTTAACAAGCATCTGGTGAAATATCGGAATGATGTCGCGATACTTAAACACTTCCAGTTCCTCGGTTATCTTGCCCTTGGTAGAAGTGCTTTTTGACTTCTCCTTTTTCAGATTGCTGTCGGCTTTTTGAGCTGCACTTACCACACGGCTGATCTGACGTCGTACAGATTCGTTCTTCTTATATTTACCGGAGTTGGCAAGAGCATTGACAAGACCCAACACAGAAACGATCAGCAAAATGCCGGCGGCGATCGAGAACATCTTGCCCTTACGGACCCACGTCATGGTACGTGCCAGCTTCTTAGGGAGAAGGTTAACGTCGATCTTACCTTCGCCAAGAAGTTGAACTCCAAGACCGTAAGCAACACCAAAATCGGAAATGTTCTCATGGAACTTCGCGGAACTGGAATCCTGAGCCACACTTAAACGCCTAAATGAACTCGGCTTAACAACAGCAATACCAAGAGACTGCTGAAGGTACTTGGCAACCCCCTGAAGCTTCATACCACCGCCAAGAACGACGATCTTGGAAAAACCGACATCACGACCGGAACCGCTGTTCGCATAGAAACCGAGACTACGCTGAACCTCAGAACCAAGATCGGTAAAAACAGGTTTCATCGCAGTAAATATCTGACGAACATACTTGCTCATAGGAGCTGTACGTTTTAGTTTCTCGGCCTTGCGGAAACTCAGCTTAAAAGCATCTGCGATCGCCTGAGTAAATGCGTTGCCGCCGATACGAATACTACGCTGCCACACCGCCTCTTTCGTACAAACGATTAACGTCGTATTCTCCGCGCCCATATCAAGAACAACAACTGGTTTGTTGCTTGACGTACCGCGAAGCACATCGAAATGGCAGAAATTGTAAGCAGCCATAGGTGTGATCTGAACGCACGCCACTTTCATGTTACG
>JAGLHQ010000012.1 GCA_023143375.1 Planctomycetota bacterium | reverse complement strand
AGGCTGAGAAGTACCTCGGCACTGCCCTGCTTGAGAAACAGCGAGGCGGCAGCTTGGGTGGGCGGTCCACTCTGACGGCTGAGGGCAAAAAATGGGTCAAGGCTTACGCCAAATTTCGCGGCGATATCGAAAGAGCGGTAGAAAAATCTTACCAAAAACATATCAGGGAACTTGTGAAGTGAGCAAAATCGTAAAGGCCATTTTAATCGCTCCCGCCTTAGGGCTGCTGGTTTTGGCGGTTGGGGTCAATAAAAAGGTATCCGAAGTTTCCGGCGAGTTGATTATATTTCACGCGGGCAGCCTATCGGTTCCTTTCAAGCAGATATGCGAGGAATTTAACCGGTATCACCCGAGGGTCAAAATTTTTCGCGAAGCTGCGGGCAGCCGCCTATGCGCCCGCAAAATTACCGACCTCAAGCGACCGTGCGATGTCATAGCTTCGGCAGACTACACCGTCATAGACACACTTGTTATCCCCGAATATACCGACTGGAACGTCAAGTTTGCGGGTAATGAAATGGTCATCGCCTTTCAGGAGGATTCGCGCAAGGCCGGCCTTATCAGCAAAAATAATTGGTACGATATTCTGCTGGAAAAGGACGTTACTTTCGGCAGGTCCGACCCAAATACAGACCCGTGCGGGTACAGGTCTGTAATTGTGATGAAGCTGGCGGAGAAGTACTACAACCAGCCGGGACTGTCGGACAAGATGCTGAAAAAAGACAGAAGGTATATCCGCCCAAAAGAAGTTGATTTATTGGCTTTATTGGAATCGGGTGAGCTCGATTACCTTTTCATATACCGCAGCGTCGCCGAACAACACAAACTTAGATACATAGTACTGCCCGACGAGATTAATCTAAAGAAGGCTAAGCTGGCCGACCTCTACAGAAGTGCATCGGTCCGCATAGCCGGTAAAGAGCCGGGAACCTTTATTACCAAGGTCGGCAAGCCGATAGTATACGGCGTAACAATACCTAATAATGCGCCGAACCGCGAGCTTGCGTTGGCCTTCTTAGCTTTTCTGCTGGACACAGAAAGAGGCGGGGCAATCCTTGAAAAGAACGGCCAAATTTTTTTGGTACCTTCGCCGAGTGAAACTTTCCATAAGCTGCCGGAGTCTTTGAAAATCTTCGCCCTTCCGGCGCAAGGGGAGGACAAAAGGTGAAGCCATCGTCCAAAGCAAGGTCTGATGCGCTTTCGCTGGTTTTTGCCGCGCTCGGTGGGGTCGTGTTGCTGTTTATCATTGCTCCACTGTTAGGTATGTTTGTGAGCTGTTCGTTAGGCGAACTTGCCGAGACAGCAAAGGATTCGGAAGTTCGAGAGAGTATCCGGCTTACGCTGTGGACATCAATGGCCGCTACTTTGATATGCGCCGTTGCTGCGATTCCTTTTGCATACCTTCTGGCGCGGAAGGAATTTCCTTTGAAAGGACTCGTTACAGCTATCATTGACCTTCCGATTGTCATACCACATTCTGCGGCAGGGATTGCGCTTTTGGGAGTGATTTCCCGGAGCAGCCTTTTGGGGAAAGCCGCGGGCAAAATGGGATTCGGTTTTGTCGGTACAAGTGCAGGGATAATGGCGGCGATGGCCTTTGTCAGTATTCCGTATCTTCTGAATTCTGCGCGGGACGGATTTGCTGCTGTGCCTGAGCGTCTTGAAAAGGCGGCGCTGAGTCTCGGGGCAAGTCCTTTAAGGGTGTTCCTGACCATCTCGGTTCCTTTGGCGGC
>JAGLHQ010000119.1 GCA_023143375.1 Planctomycetota bacterium | reverse complement strand
CCAACCTCGACATTGGGACTATCAGGATCGCCCATAAGCTGCCAGTCCCACTCAACCTGATTGATGTCGAAAGGTATCTGCTGAACTGCCTCGAACTTTACGATCTCAGGAATACGTTTTTTCTCCACCGGCGGAAGCTTAACAAATCTCACAAAACTGTTATGACCGGCAAGCGAAATGGCAACTTCGTCTTTCTCGACATCGCGCTGCTCGACGAACTTATCGAGCGTCTCGTCAATGATCTGTCGCCTAACGTCATCGGTAATACCTGCCGAACACAGGATACGGCTGTGCTCGATGTAATCGAAATCCAACACCTCAACCCCATCGCCCGCGTTGCTAAGACGCAGAGCCTTAAGGGCGCTCACTCCGATATCAATTGCCCACACTGAAGATGCAGCCATATTTAAGAACTCCTCAGATTATATCTGCATTTTCCGCTTCTAAGGCACAAAACACGCCTTTTGCATAAATGCACTTGTCTGGTCTATCATTTATCACTATCATATCCGCCATGAAGACGTTTTATACACATACATTAGGTTGCAAAGTAAACCAATACGAATCACAACAGATCCGACAGCTCTTGCAAAATTTCGGACTAAAACCGGTAAAACTGACGCAAAAACCCGATCTTGTAGTCCTCAACACATGCTGCGTCACTCATATAGCATCGGCAAAGAGCCGTCAATCCGTCCGCAAAATACGCAAAAATAATCCAAAATCGACTATAATCGTTGCCGGCTGTCTGCCCGTGGGCCAACCACAAGAACTAAACGAACTCGCAAACGCCGAAAATCTGCATATCGTAAGCCAAAAGGACCTTCTGGCTAAGACACTTACCCAGATAACTAACAATTATCAAACCAGTAAACCAGCTAACGCAGACAAAATCAAGGACAAATCCGCATTTTCAACCAATAACGCAATAAACCACGCCGATCAAGACGCCAAATTTGAAATATTAGACGCTTACGCAGACCACACTAGAGCCTTCCTAAAGATCCAGGACGGCTGCGACGGATACTGCACATACTGCATTGTCCCCAAAATACGCAACAAAATTACATCGAAATGCGCAAAAGACGCCCTCGACGAAGCTTACAAGCTTGTATACGCAGGTCACAAAGAGATTGTTCTAACCGGAATCTTCCTAGGCGCATACAGCCAGGCAACCGTCCGACGCAAACGCCAAAACCCCGATAAAACAGATGCACTCGCCGATCTGATCGCAAAAATCGCGCAAACCAAAGGCTTAAAAAGGCTTAGACTAAGCTCCCTGGAACCAGCCGATGTAACAGATAAGCTGTTAGATGTTTTCATGGAATACCCTAACATCATGCCGCATCTGCACTTGTCGCTACAGTCCGGCTCCGATAGAATATTAAAACGCATGTGCCGCCAATACCGCATCGCAGAATTCATGGACATCGTCGCCAAAGTCAAAAACACGCTGTACAAGCCTGCCATAACAACAGACATCATCGTAGGCTTCCCCGGCGAAACAGATGACGACTTCCAGCAGACTTATGATATCGCAAAGCAGGTCGCCTTTTCAAAAATGCACGTCTTTAGCTATAGCAGCCGCCAAGGCACCCCAGCCGCAAAACTAGACGGACATCTCGATCCAAAGGTAATAAAGACACGCTCAAAATATTTGAGACAGTTAGACGGTAAGCTGCAAACGAAGTTCAGAAAACAGTTTATAGGTCAGCAGGCTACGATCATCGTAGAAAAAACCAACCCCGCCCGGGGCAGAACCGAAAGATACTTCATCCAGGAATCACCAAACACCACCGCCAAAAAAGGCGATTTGATAGAAGTTACCGTTAGCTAGCGGGCAGGATGCCGAAGCCATCGCCGGCCTACGGGCTATTTAACAGATCTTTCGGCTGCACTCAGGATGAATTGCAGTCAGCTTTTTTTAAATGGACTTTTTGGGTTGTTGGATTTAGAATTATCTATGTAGAAGCGTTGACGCATTGGTCAATGAAAAAAACTGAAGGGAAGTTGACTTCGAAATCCAAAAGTGCAATGATTCTTAAGAAAATCTGCCGCACGCTTGTTTTACCGGGTATTGTCTGGCTTATTTATACAACCCAATAATTATATAAAATTGTGGTTTTTTTCAAAAGGAGTTTGTTATGGACAGAAGACGATTTTTGACAAGCGGACTCATTGCCGGTGGAACCATGGCCTTAGGGTCAACGGGTCGAGCTGAAGCAAACACTGAGGGTAAAATCAGAATTGTTGGTATCAGTTGCAGTCCTCGAAAAGGCAAGACAACTGCCGTAGGTGTTAAGACGGCTCTGGATGCGGCAAAAAAAGTTAACCGTCGTGTTGAGACGGAACTGATTGATCTTGGAGGTATGACATTTTCAGGGTGGAATAAGACTGGTAAATTCGAGACAGATGATTTTGAGATGCTTGTCTTGCCGAAACTGCATAACCCGTTGCCAGATGGTTTAATCATTGGCTCGCCGGTCTATTTCAGGAATATCAGTTCTGTTTGCATGGCATTTCTGGAGCGATTAGCAGTACTGCGAAAACCAAAGCTTCTGTTGGCGGACATACCCATTGGGGTGCTTTCGGTAGGAGCCTATCGTAATGGCGGCCAGGAAATGGCCATTCAGCAAATTCAGTCAGCTATGCTTTGTCATGAGGCGGTCATTATCGGCGGTAAGCCAGGAGCACATCAGGGCGCGACCCTTTGGAATACATACAGCGACGATATCACAAAGGATAAATTCGGAATGGATAGTGCCAAAAAACTTGGCATCCGTGTCGCTGAGGCAGCATTGCATCTTTAATCGGAATTATCTGTAGGCCAGATTACCTTCGGTCAGATTTTGGTAGTTCGTATAGGCCGTGGCCGACGTCCCGGATCTTGCCCTGACGGTGGAGTGCGTGCCAGACCTCGCGCGGGTACTGGTTGGGCGGCTGGATGGCGGTTAGTTTGGCTGAGCCTTTTGAGAACGCCCCGCCGCCAAGACGTGAGTCCTCGTCAAGGGCGGTAAGCTTTAGACGCTTTTTGAAAGCCTTGAACGCTCGCTTTAGTATCTCCGGCGGAATGTCTTCGTGATTCGGGACTAGTGAATCGTGATTCGTAGTTGAGTTAGCCGATGGCTGCTGTGTTTCATTTTCTTGCATTTTTTAGTCTCCGGTTTTTAACTTTTTGAAAAGGTGCTAACACATTAATTTTATCTTAATTATTCCACATAATCAATGAATATTTATCCTCATTTCTACCGCCCAAAACGCTATATGGATAATTGTCACTATTAATATTTTGACCAATGCATAATGCAACTAGTATTTCGCCTTCGTCATTGTCAGGAGATATGCTCTCACTTTAACTGGTACAGTTTTTGGGTAGCAGGTCACTAAGATAAGTTAAAAACATCTTGACTTTTGGAGCTATATATGCGATAAGTGTCTATATGGGAAGTTTAACCAGCCGACTGACCGCAAAAGGAATTCTCCCGATTTAGCGGAACACATAGATCGCTGCGTTTGTTAAAAAACTTCTTAAAAATGAGATTTCGTTTGTACGTATAATATTTGTTGCGATTTTTAGGAAATCAAAAAAATGAGAAAGTCAATGTTGGTGTTAATGGTTTGTTTTGCACTGTTGCTTTGTGACTATAGTTACGGAGTTGTGATTGGTAACTGGGAAGGTGCTCCGGATGGATGGATCGATTGGGTTGATGGCCAGATAAGCATCGATGACGCCAGCTTAATGCCCGGTAAATATGAATATAACACGTATGGCGCCACATTGGGCTCTAAAAGTATTAAACTTTCGGATTTAGGGCAGGATCAAACTTTAGCAATTAAATTAACCCCGACACAAAGAACCACATTTTTGGCCAACGATATTTTCTCTATCGATTTTAGTATTGCTGCCGATACCCTTGGAGTAGGCGGCTCCGCTAAAATAGAGAAAATTATTATCAATGCTGACGGTATTGGCTGGAACGCTACTACGGTTGATCAGGGCTTTAGTTTTAGTAGTAATGGTTCGTCTGCCGCGTCCATGACTGTCACGTTTGACTACAGTGCTCTGAAAGCAAGTATACCTGCCAGTCCAACCTATCTCAATATTATTCTTAGGACAGACGGCTTATGCGCCACTGGGTCCAGCGATGACGTTGATTTTTACTTCGACAATGCGCAGCTGCTTTCTGCCGACCCTCCGGAACCGCCCGCATGTACGGCCCAGTGGGACCTGTCAGGAGATGACTGCCAGGTGGATCTTGCCGATTTTTCAGTTCTTGCGCAAAGATGGATGGAGGCAACCGATGGATATGACGATGCGGACTTGCAGAGTTTTTCACAGGAATGGCTCCAATGTCATTCCGTTAGCTGTAAACCTAACATACTTTTTATTGCCATCGATGATTTGCGGCCGGAGCTTAATTGCTTTGGAAAGTCAAATATCATATCTCCCAACATCGACTCTTTAGCTTCCGGGGGCGTCCTCTTTTCCCGATCTTATTGCCAGGTTCCTGTTTGCGGAGCGTCTCGTGCGAGCCTGCTGACCGGGATCAGACCTAATCGTGATCGTTTTGTAACTTATTATACCAGAGCAGATGAGGATGCGCCGAGTGCGATCACT
>JAGLHQ010000118.1 GCA_023143375.1 Planctomycetota bacterium | reverse complement strand
AAAATCTCAAAAGTGATTCCCTCGTAGAGTTCGTTGATATATACCCGACGTTATGTGAACTGACGGGGCTGGATGAGCCCACCCCTGCTCAACTGCACGGCCAAAGTCTTGTCCCAATATTGAACGACCCGCAGGTTTCACTGAAAGATGCCGCTTTTTGCAGGTGGAATAATGGTGATTCTGTTCGTACAGACCAATACCTTTTCACCGAATGGACTTATGATACTGGTAACATATATGCTCGGATGCTGTATGACCATTATGTAGATCCCAATGAAAATGAAAATATCGCCGAAGAGTCACCGTTACAGAATACCATCGACAATGATCTAAGCCCATTACTAGAAGATATCAGACTCTATTAAAACATGGGTCATTAACAGGAAATGTTTCAATATGTGTGGACCAATTTTCGGGGAAAATTTAAGGTCCGCGGTACAATTACGATAAAATAGGCAAGCACTTTTACCCTTTGAACAGCCCGGACATTGGCTGGTTTCATCACAAATAAATTTTGTTAAATTTTCACAAAACAATTTGACTTGTTCTGTTTTTAGTGTATAATATATATGACTTAAGATAAGTCAGCACAGACCAAGATTGGTCACGTTCAGATCAGAGGATCACGTCAGAGCGAAAGTTTCGCAAGTCACAATTAATTTTTAGCCCACGGCACTGCCGTGGGTTGACTAGTTCTTTGAAATATGAATTAAGGCACCTTCGTGTTCGTGTACTTCGTGGTAAAAAATGCAGTAAATCGTAAGTGTTAAGGCTTAAAGCCAAAAAGGTAAATTATGGAAAACAAACCCAATTTAATAATCACAAAATCGCCATAAGCCAAGCAATAACAATGAATTAAGGAGATAGCTGAAAAACGCCAAAAAAAACAAACCCAATTTAAAAAACACAAAAGGAGAACTAAAAATGACACAGAAAGTGTCATCCTAAATAGCTTGATCGCAGTTTATGCCTTCACAACGAAACCGGCTGACACTTTCGTTGTGAAGCAAAGCGTATTCTGCGAATACGTTATGAGTTAATTTGGGATTCAACTTCCGAGAGGTACGCCAGTGTTCTTTCGAGTTTGTCGGTCAGGTGTTTTATTTTGAACATTGTTTTAACTCTTGTCAGCAGCTCCAGTTTGTTGACGGGTTTGCTCAGGAAGTCATCGGTTCCCGAATCGATAGCCCTTTCGATGTCTCCCAGTTCGCTTAGGGCAGTAACCATTATGATGGGGATGTGTTCGGTGGCAGGGTCTGCTTTTAGGCGTCGGCAGACCTCGAAACCGCTCATCTTTGGCATCATAATGTCCAGGAGTATCAGGTCGGGCATGTGCGCACGTACCATATCGACGGCTTCGGTACCATCGACGGCTGAGAGGCAATCGCAGTCGATGTCCTCAAGGTACGCCAGCAACAGTTCGAGATTATGCTCGTTATCGTCAACAACCAGCACTTTGGGGATTGCGTTTTTGTCTTCTGTCATATTTTGGCTCCGTAAATAGAGCAATTTAATTTTTCGTGCTCGCTTTTTACCTGTTGCGGCTTTGGCTGACAGCATCAGAATTACTCGCAATATTTCAATATTGCGGCGTATTCTTCTTTGCCAACCGTGTCCTAACGACGGTATAAAGCTGAGCAGAAAACATTAAAGTGCTCAAGAAAAGATATTCTAATCGCCCTGGCGGCTGGTGTCAATCGTGAAATTTGGTATTCTCTGCATGGTCCGGCGAAGGTTTGCAGTTTTCGATGAATTCTCGGACCTGAGGGCGCAGGTAAACGGCTTCGATATCTACGATGTTATGGACCGCTTTGGCCGATGTATGGGCGTTCTGGGCGGCTGTGGCATCGGTGTCATTATAGAAGATATGGCGGTCCTTTAGCTTGCAAAGCCCCCCGCCGCGGCCGCCTAGAGGCTCGGAACGGACAGTAATACCATTATCGCTCAACAGATCAAGGAGCTGTTCTAAAATAACCTGAGTTTCCATTGTTCAAGAAAACCTCCGCAAAATGTCGATATACCGGTTTATCGCTTAATATTTGCGCAATTTAGCGAGAAATCGAGATATTTCAATAATAATATTTATTTTTTTATTTTGGAGCCGAGAAAGTGGACAGCATTCTTCAACGACGTAAATCGCTGCATAGGAACCTTACCGAACAAAAGCAACAGATCGTCAAGCTTCGTGCGCAATCGGCGCAGGCGCAGGCGCTTGCTAATCTTGGTGTGCTTAGCTCTATGATCGCTCATGAGATGAACAATATTCTGACCCCGTTGAGTACGTATGCCGAGCTTGCTCTTGCCAACCCCGACGATGCGGCGCTTACTCAAAAGGCGCTGAATAAGACGGCGATCAACAGCGTTCGTGCGTCTAAGATCCTTAAAAGTATGCTTGCAATGGCTCACGGGCACAAACAGGATAAGAAGGATTACGATCT
>JAGLHQ010000117.1 GCA_023143375.1 Planctomycetota bacterium | reverse complement strand
CCAATATTTTTCTGCATGTTCCTGCAAGCTCGGCAGGTCGTTAAAACGTCCGACGGACCAGGGGCTCAGTACATCAGCCATTAGCAGCATCTTATGCAGTTCCGGATCGGCCAGTGCATCGAGGTCCTGGGCGCGCCATCCGGTGGGAACGCCCAGCATGACGCTATATCCGTTTGCTTTGAATTTCTGGATCAGTTCCTTGCACACCTGCAAGCCGGCTCGCTTTTTTATCCTGTCGTTAAAGCCGACGCCCCAGATGGTTACCAGCGGTTTTCCATTATGGTGCTGGTAGGCGGGATCTTCGGTGATGCGCATTTTGTCGCACAGCATTTTCCAGTCGTCGAAGACCCTGTAGAGATATTTATCCGGCATAGAGGTAATGTCATACATGACGGCGTAGGTTCGTCCGTAGCGATTGGCACCTTCGCGTGCGCTGGACAGCACTTTGTCCTTGTGATATTTGCTGGTCTTTCTGTGCAGACTATGGGAAAATCGCTGCACGAAAGCACCGTCGATCCCGTAGTCGCGCATCCACTTGAAGTGGCGGATGACAGTTTTACGATTATGCGAGCTAAAGACTTTGGCCGGCGTTCCGTCTGCATGGGTAAATGGTGTGGTATAAAGTTCGTCGTCATCGTACTCGGAAACGTCCGGCCAAAGATCAACCGTGACATTTCCTGGGCCAAAACGTCTGCCCCGACTTGTTCCCCAATGCGTCCAGCCGAGATCGGCGCCGTCGCCTTCGCAGTTGAACCAGCCTTGATAGCCGGTCATCACTTTTCCCGTAAGCGTGCTCGGGTCGGATCCCTTGACCGATGGCCCGGCGTACGGCTTTAATATATCGGGTTTAGTCTCGGCACCGGCGGGGAGGAATCTGACGGCGATGCAAGCAAGCAAGGCGATCAAAAGGAGCATCGATATCAGTTTGAGTCTTGGGATGTTTATTTTTCTCCTGGTTCCTTCCATCATGAGAAAAGTCTGTTTTTTGGTTTAGGTTTCCAGCGTATTTACTTCCGTTTGGCAAAATGCTCTAGCCGCTGTTTTTGGCGGACAGAACGACGTTGTTCATATCAAAGCTGTTGCCGCCGGATGCGATATATATCGTCGTGTACTTCAGTTTGCCGGAACAAACGTAATTAACACTCCCGCAGCCGCTGCTGTTTGTGGTGAAGCTGTC
>JAGLHQ010000116.1 GCA_023143375.1 Planctomycetota bacterium | reverse complement strand
CCCTGTAGGTTCCAGCAATCGACCTGCATGATGGTCTTGTTTCGCTGTTTGATGTAGTTGAAAAGTATATGTCCCGAGGCACTTACGCCGGCACTGTTTTGAACAGGACTAAGGTCGACTTTTGTGGATCCCGAGAACGCGGCACTGCCGAACATCAGTGTAACAAAAACGATTGCGATGACCAAAATTCTTATTTGTGACATAGCACTCTCCTTTTTCTCTCGCTTCCCTCAAAATGATGGCCGATCCCCTTGTCTGCCATCGGTTAAAGTATAATATGTATATCGCCCAACGCAAGGATAATTATGCTGAATTTTACGAAAAAAACTGTTTTTTCAGCGTCAAAAATCTTTGATAAACCGAAGGTTTTTTAAGCCATAGCCCTATAAAACACATGCTTAAACCCCTAATCCCGCGATGACCTCTCAGCAAACGATGTTTTTAGCGACTTCTGTTGTGTTTATTCGGCATCTGTGCTATAATAGCTTTAATGTTTAGAAGTGATAATTCTGTTTAAGCGAACGTTTTTTGGGGGTTTGGTTATGAGCAGATTACCGTATTTTACAGTTCTGGCGTTGTTTATTGTTGTCGGTTTTCTTAGCGGCTGTCAGGAAGGAAGCATCTCAGGCGGATATGTCGATCCCGCCCTCGTCGTCCCGACCGAGAAGATACCGTCGGAGGACGTCTATGTCGCTGAAGCTGCCGCCCATATCGACGGTCAGATCACCAGGGTTGTAGGCAGGGTTAAGCGTGCGCTGAATAACTGCTGCCATAACGCCACGGGCCACGTCGATATCGTTGTCGTCGCGGACGATGGTATCGTTCTCGATGCCATCAGCGTACTCTTTAGCCCAAGGAACATCAGCAAAACGGGCAAAATGAGTGCAAAGTTCAAAGCCGATCTTCCGTATGCGGTCCCGGAGGGTACGGTTATAAGGCTGAGATACCATGACAGCCTGCACGCTGTCGATAAGGATGCCTATGCCGGCTCTCTGTTCCACTGCGAACAGAACATGGCTGTCCCGGAAGAACACACAGCCGTGGTATTGCCATAAAAAAAAACCGCAGGCTCCAAAACGTGAGTCTGCGGTTCTTCATTTTATATTGTTCGATATAGCCGGTTAGCCGGCGGCTTCTTGCAGTTGCGGTTCCGGCATCGAAGCTTCGATCGCTTCGACAAGGACAGACTCGATAGAGTCCATGTTGATCAAAAACTGTCCGTTGGCGGTTTCAGTAAAGTCCCACATATCGATCCACGACTTTGTGCTTCCGTGCTTATGGGCGGAGACCTGCTGGCTAAACGTAAGTGCCTTGTTCATGCCCATTTCAAACTCGTGTTCGCGTCCCGTTGCCGTGACGAATTTCACTATTGCTCGTTTATCTTCTGCCATGACAGTTCTCCTGTACTTCCTCGGTTGTTTATACTCTTACACAGTCGGCGATGAAACAACAGTCGGTCTGATCGCAGTGACCCCCGCACGTGCCGTAGCATGGCGTGCAGCTCTCCGATTCCTGTATCGCATGGATCAGGTCGTATTTATTCATCTTACCAGGCGTTATTCCGAGGCCTGTAGCCTTGGACTTAACCTGCGGCATCGTCATCCCGACGGAAGACTTAGTTGTAGTTTTCGCTTTGGCCTTAGCTTTTGGCTTTGCTTTTGGTTTGGCTTTGCTTTTCGTTTTTGTTGCTGGCATTTTTGGCTCCTTGTATTGTTATTATATAGTTATCTTTCAGGTCTCTTCGGCATTTTTGGGCTCTTGGTTAATCAACTTTTCTGTTCAGCCGGCCCCTGCCGACTTTTTGGCGGACATCTGCCAAAATGACATGCCCTTAAAATATCTTGATATTGCTAAGTGCTTGATGCTTATAGGGTTAGCGTTTTAGCCCGTTCCGGCACACCATTTGCTCATTGTATTACGTGACCAGTTATGAAAGGATATATCTATGAAATTTGACAAGCTGACAATGAAAAGCCAGGAGGCCCTGGCAAGCTCACAGCAATTGGCGATGGCAAGATCAAATACCGTCTTAACATCGGTCCATCTGCTTAGCGTCCTGCTTGCCGACACTCAGGGCATCGCTGTTATGATACTAAAGAAGATCGGCGCTAATCTCGCCAGGATTACCGAGATGACTGAGTCCGAGCTAAACCGCATCCCCACAGGCACCACAGGCGACCAGCTCATCCCCGACCCCGCTTATGGACAGCTCGTCCTCGACGCGCAGAACAGAGCCGACAAGATGGGCGACGAATACCTGAGCATCGAGCATTTATTGATCTCGCTAACAGAGGTAAAAAGCGAAGCCAAGGAAGTTTTGCACGTAAACGCCATAACGTCCGATAAGGTGACAGAAGCAATAAAGCAGATCCGAGGCGGAGAAAAGATCACAGACGCAAACCCCGAAGAAAAATACCGAGCACTGGAAAGATACGGCATCGACCTCCTCCAGATGGCACGCGACGGAAAGCTAGACCCCGTCATCGGAAGGGAAGACGAGATACGAAGGGTCATGCAGGTCCTCAACCGACGCACAAAGAACAACCCCGTCCTCATCGGCGAGCCAGGCGTAGGAAAAACCGCCATCGCAGAAGGACTCGCGCAAAGGATCGTAACCGGTGACGTGCCGGAGGGACTAAAGAGCAAACGAATCGTAGCTCTCGACATGGGCTCGCTCATCGCCGGGACAAAGTTCCGGGGCCAGTTCGAGGACAGGCTAAAGGCAGTCCTGAAAGAGGTCGTCGCAGCAGGCGGAGAGATCATCCTCTTCATCGACGAGTTGCACACCATCGCAGGTGCCGGCAAAAGCGAAGGCTCCGTAGACGCAGGTAACATACTAAAGCCCTCACTGGCACGCGGCGAGCTAAAATGTATTGGCGCGACAACGATTGACGAGTACAGAAAGTACATCGAAAAAGACGCCGCCCTGGAAAGACGATTTCAGCCCGTAATGGTAGACCCCCCCTCAGTCGATGAGACCATCGCCATCCTCCGCGGCCTAAAGGACCGCTACGACACCCACCACGGCGTAAGGATCACAGACGCCGCACTCGTTGCCGCCGCCGCATTGTCCAACCGCTACATCTCAGACAGGTTCCTCCCCGACAAAGCCATCGACCTGATCGATGAAGCCGCTTCAAAGCTCCGTATAGAGAACGACTCACTGCCGACAGAGCTTGACAACATCCGGCGGAAAAAAATACAGCTCCAGATCGAGAAAGAGGCACTGAAAAAGGAAACCGACAAAGCGAGCAAGGACCAGCTAAAGATCACCGAAAAACAGCTCGCCGACCTTAAAGAAAAAGACGACACGCTAACCGCACAGTGGGAAGCCGACAAAGGCGACATCGACAAGGTAAAACAGATAAAAGAAAAGGTTGCAACCGCACAAAACCAGTTCGACGATGCCCAGCGTAACGGCGACCTCGAAACCGCCGCACGACTTAAATACGGAACCATCGCAGACCTGCAAAAAGAACTCAAAGCCGCCGAGCAGGCACTCGCAGACGCAGA
>JAGLHQ010000115.1 GCA_023143375.1 Planctomycetota bacterium | reverse complement strand
CAGGCGCAAGAGATATTCAAGGGCATCAAGGACGCACTCGATGCCAATGGCGCCAAGATATTCCTCGAAAGAATTTTCGCAACGACGGAATCGTTCGACGAGCTGCTTGCGATACGATCCGATGTTTACCATGACATTGACGATGGTGTCGGGCCGACGTGCCTTTCGGTGCCTGAAGGGATCAACGGAAAACTGGCGGGAGTTCATCTGCACGCTATCACAAACTGCGACGAGATGAAAACCATCGGAAACGATACAGAACCGCTCGGAAGAATAGCAACCGTTGGCGACATCTCATACCTGACGCTTTCAGGTGTCACCGCCGGGCGAAAAGAGACCGCAAAGGAACAGTCCGAAGAAATGTTCCATACCGCAGAAAATATTATGAAAGAAAACGGGATCGATTTCCTGGCTGTGCCTCGTACGTGGATGTGGCTCAGGGATATCCTCGACTGGTACGACGTCTTTAATCTGGTCAGGAACGATTTCTTCATCGAAAGAGGACTGATCCAAAAGGGCGCTCCGAACAAGATGCCTGCAAGTACGGGTATCGGCATAGGCCCGTCAAGCGGGGAATACTGCACGATGGATCTAACTGCGATCATAAAACCGGCAGGGGCTGTCGATTATCTTGACGTCAGCGGAAAACAGGAATCGGCTTACGATTATGGCTCGGCTTTTTCGAGAGCAGCTTCGGTACCGACACCGGCGGGTACGACTTTCTTTATCTCCGGAACCGCATCTATCGATGAGGCAGGCGCAACTACAAACCTGGGCGATGCCGAAAAGCAGATCGAAGATACCATCATAAATGTCCGTGCAGTCCTTGGCGAGATGGGATGTCAGGACAAGGATATGGTACAGACATTTGTTTACTGCAAAACGCCTGAGATCGAAAAACTCTTTTGCGAAAAGTTCTTCGATCTGCCATGGCCGATGATCACATGTGTTGCCGACGTTTGCAGAGGCGATCTTCTGTTCGAGATAGAAGCTACCGCCATGCAGGCTGGGTAATCACTTAGCTGAGATCGTTCTCTCTGCGGCACGTAAGGCAAATTCCTTTTTGCAATACGTAATAAAACTCTTGCGGTATTTTTGCGCCGCCTTATAATCGCATCTGTTTCTTACGGATAAGATATATGGAGAACAGATGTCAGATGGACCGAAACAGTCAGGTACCGACGAGATACTAAATCCCTTTCGCACAGCCGCCGACATTATGAATACAAATGTCGAAACGCTAAACATGGACAACACCGTCAAAACATGCCTTAAGTTCATGAACCGCAAAAATGTCCGGCACGCGGTCATCGTCGAAAGACCTGAAGAAAGAGGAAGTCAGCCGACCTTTGTCGGCATCGTTTCACAAAGAGACGTTCTCCGTCAGACACTGCCGGAAAAAAAACAAAAAGGCAATGACATAATCGACCCCAAGGCCCTAAGACAATTGCTCAGCGTCGTCGTAGCAAGAAAGCCTATCTCCGCTTGTCCGGATACACCGATACCGGATATGATCGAGACGATGATAAACAATCGTATTAATATCCTGCCCGTTCTGGACGGCTCCAAACTGGCAGGCATAATCACAACAACAGACATCCTGCGGATGTATCAAACTCTCGACAAACATCTTTGCAAACTAAATCCAAAGATCAGAAAGAACATGACCTTAGAGCAGATAACTCCTTTGTGCGGCGAAAACGAAGCCAAAAATTTCACAACGCTCTGTCAGCCGGCTGAAAAAATTATGACCACAGAAATAATGTACCTCGAACCCGGCAATGCGATCGGAGTGGCGATAGAGATTCTAAGCGCAGAGAAATTTCGACACATCCTTATCGCAGACGAAGAACAAAAGCTCCTCGGCATCATATCCGACAGGGATGTCCTCAAATACCTTCCATTTGCCGGCAAACGGCCAACATCAATGGTAAGCGTTTTCACGGATTACCTCTTCAAAATAAAACCAAACACCATAAACATGGCACAGCCTTTGGAAAAACTGATCACTACGGCAGTAAAGCACGCTTCGCCGGATACCACTTGCCTGGAAGCAGTTATGACAATGATGTCCCGCAAGATAAACTCTCTGCCTATAGTCGATAAGGACCGCCGTATACTTGGTTTGATAACATCAACCGACCTTATGAGATCATTGCTCGATCTCTACCCGGACAAAAACGTCGACGAACAACAAACTGCAAACTAAATGCTTGCAGAAACCACCGCAAGACAGTACATTACGCACTAGCGAAGCGATATTTTTCGGAGTTTTTATATGTCAGGGAAAAAAGCTATTTCCGTAGAGGAAAAGATAATAGATAATGCACAGTATGTGTACGACAAGATAATCAAAAAACAAAAGCCCTCGATGACCACGCCGATCAGGTCGCTTTCTAACGTGAAATACCACGTCAAGAAAGGGCACTTCGAGATGCTCGGCAAAACAAAGATCAGAACCCTTACCGTCAGCACTGTTAAAACTTTCGCCCAGACGCTAAAGATGATGGCGCTGGCAAAAGAGCTTATCGACAGTAACGATATGGCCACAAAGAGGGAAGCATACTATATCTCGAAGAACTGGGGCAAAGCCGGATTTGCCGAACAACCCGAATCAGACACCATAATGGACGACGTAGAAGCAATGTTCGGCGTCAACCGCGAACAACTGAAATTCGTTCCCGAAGAAAAAGGCGGAGACATCGCAGGAAACCTGATCGTTATCGACAGAGACAGCAAAGGAAAGAAACTCAGGATCGACTGCACAAAGTTCGGATCGGGCGCATACTCGATACCCACAGACGTCGAGGGACTGCAATTCGAGAGCAAGGCAAAGTTCATCATGGCCATCGAAACGGCAGGTATGTTCCAAAGACTGGTAAAATACGACTATTGGAAAAAGAAAAACTGCATTCTGATCAGCATGGGAGGCGTGCCTACGAGAGCGTGCAGGCGATTTATAAGAAGGCTAAGCGACAAACTTAAAGTACCCGTATACGCATTCGTCGATGGCGATCCATACGGATATTTTAATATCTACAGAACCCTAAAAGTGGGCTCGGGAAACGCAGCACACCTTAACGAGTTTTTCTGCGTACCAAAGGCAAGCTTCCTCGGCGTAACCCCCCAGGACGTTATAGACTATAAGCTGCCGACGCACCCGCTAAAAGAAGTGGACATAAAACGTGCAAAAGACGCGCTAAAGAACGATCCGTTCGTAAAACACCACAAACGATGGCAGGCATCGATAAACCAGATGCTAAAGATGGGCGTTCGCGTAGAACAGCAGGCTTTCGCAAAACACGGGCTGGATTTCGTCGTCAACAAGTATCTGCCCGACAAACTGAAGAATACGAAGAAATTTCTCCCGTAAGAAACAAAGTAATATATTGGTACTTGGCAAAGGTGGATTTTTGCCTATAATATGACTTATGACAAAGATATCGGACAGGCTAAAACAGGTGCAGGACAACATCTCAGCGGCGTGCGATCGCAGCGGCAGAACCCCTGCCGAGATAACTGTCGTCGTCGTAACGAAGAACGCTTCCATCGATAACATCAAAGAGGTCATCTCGCTCGGCTACACAGAACTCGGCGAAAGCCGGCTGCAACACCTAAAGCAGGTCGCAGAAGAGGTTGACGAGTTTCTTGAAAACCAGCAGGACAACCCTGACCTCCCAAAAAACATCGACTGGCACATGATCGGACACTTGCAGCGAAACAAAGTCAAGGCCGTCCTGAATATGCTCTCAATAATTCATTCGCTTGACACCTTACGACTGGCTGAAGAGATCAACGCCGCTGCCGGCAA
>JAGLHQ010000114.1 GCA_023143375.1 Planctomycetota bacterium | reverse complement strand
CCCGTAGGTGCTGCTGTACACCTGGCAGAACAGATCGTCACAATGCCAAACCTCAGGCTGGTAGGATTGATGACGATGGCACCGCTTACAAAAAATAAAGATGTCGTAAGGTCGTGCTTTAGACGAGGACGTGAAATTTTCGAAGAGCTTCGCGCGGAACGCCAGATAGGAAGATACTTCACAAAACTGAGCATGGGGATGAGTTCGGACTACGAGGTCGCCATCGAAGAAGGAGCCAACATCCTTCGCATCGGCTCAGCGATCTTCACTTAACAAACCACAAAAAAAAAGTCACGCGAGAGGATGGTCGGTTCCTCATTCCGGCTCTTAATCTTTCTCCAAGGCCGGGCAGCGACCTTTCTGCTCTTCCGCGTGACTCTAATGAAACTCTAACACAAAAAGAACCAAAGGCAAACTCACAAACAGTTTTTAGCCCGCCCGATCGAATATTCTGTTTTCTTTTTAGTGTTTTATCAAAAAGCCCGCTCGTCAATATCAGCAATATTCGTAACCTTTTTTCCAACCAAACTTAAAAGTTTTCACAATAAAACCTCTAAACAAACAACCTTCCTTTTTGGAAGAAAAAAAACTTCAATCGCATCTCAACCCCATTGTCTGGAAAACCACAACACCGTTAACTGCTTTCAATACAAACATTTAGTGACTAAAATCGCTAAAAACGTACTTGCAGGCTGCGCATATCAGTAAACGCAAAGGACGCAACGCAAAATATATTCAGGATCTGAATAATTACCGAATCACCGCAAAATTGTTTTCTTTACGTATCCACTACTAAACCCATAATTATCGGATGAAGTTTCTTTATACAAAAATTCCTGTTTTTTGAAAGGTTTATTGTTGACTTTTTTATGATTCTTGGATATAGTGAAGTAATCGAATACAAAGCTGTTTTTGCAGCTTTCATGAACCTCGGCGAGGCAATGTGGTCTTCCGTTTTCCCCCCCAGACGGAGCTGCTACCTCGCCATTTTTTTTCGCAACAATATCGCAAACTTCACTGTTACTATTTTAAAATTTCCGTTTGCGATTATTTCAAACCCGCTGTCATGATCGCGCGCAGTTGAAATTGGTGTCCGTTAGAATTTGCGTTCTTCTCGTCAAGAAGTGTGATCGTTAGTTTATGCTTGCCGGGTTTAAGATCCTTCGCCACGACCACTTCGCAATCGTATCCGCCCCAGTCCTGCTCGAACCATCCGTCCATATTAACCACCGAATGATTATCCACTTGCGCCGTTGCGATCCCCATATCTTTTTTTATCTTCCAGAAGACTACGCGAATATGCGTCCCTTCAACCTCAAACTCTAAACTACTGCCCGGCTTATCGGAGACCCACGCATTACCAAGCCGCTCCGTCGCAGTCGTAAACCCGGCGTTTTTAGTTGCCACAAAAGTATCGGCTGTGTGCAGCTTTGCAAACTCAAAAATATCCGTATGCAACGGCCGCGGCATTGGCTTTACCTTTGCGGGCCTCATCCCCTTTCCGGGCATCTGATCGTAAACCAGTTCGAGCAGATTAACGATCATCTCCGCACAATACTTGTGCCCGGTATTATTCGGATGCACCTGATCGGCAGCAACATCGGACCACTCAATCGTACCGGCCTCGATCTCGGGCCAAACACCGTCACGATAGCTAACCATCGGCAGACCGTAACGACGCCCGAGCCTTTCCTGCGATTCCTGCGAATTGTCGCCGTTGTTATACATCATAAACAGCATCACCACCGCAGGGTTATTGCCTTGCTTAAGTATCTGCCGGAGCAACCCCTCGTACGTCTCGGCAAAGCTTCGCCCTTTCCCGTCGTTTACTGCAAACTCGGTAACAACAAAATCCGGTTTATACTTTAGCAGGTCTTTATAGGCCCTGTGTGCCGCGATCCCCGATCCGGTCGCCCCGATGCCGGCGTTGACATATTTAACCTTTGCATTTTTGAAACGTTTTTTAAACCAGTTTGCAACAAGATCGCCGTAACGGCTGCTCCGCGGATCGGCAGCAGCACCTTCGGTTATCGATCCGCCGATAACCCCGACAACAATATCCTCTCCGTTTTCGGCCCTGGTAAAAACATGCAGCAAACGCCTCACATCGCCGGTGCTGACGACCGACCTGTCAAGGACCTTGCTCGAAGCCTTCTTCCCGCAACCGACAAATATAGCGGACATGAAAACTAACGATAAGATACTAAAGATAATAGCTGATTGACGTTTGCACATATTAAGTCCCTTTAATAGATCAAAGCACAGGAACCAATCTAACAAGTTTGGAAATGAAAACAAGAAAAGATTTTGATCGATGCGAGTTTAAATTCTGCCGTATGTTTCGGTTAGTTCTTTGAGTCTTTTCAATATCGCGGGGGTGACCTGACCTCTTCTGAATCGCCATGTCCAGTTACCGCGCGTCGTGCCGGGTCTATTCATCCTTGCTATCTCGCCAAGGCCAAGAACATCCTGTAGCGGGATCACCGCAAGCCGGCTTACCGAGCTTAAAGCAAGCCGCACAAACTCCCGGTGAAATTGTTTCGCATTGACTTTTTTGCCGACAAAATCATAAAACATTTTCTTTTGCTTAACGCCGGCCTCCCGATTGAGCCAGCCCCGCACGGTATTATTATCGTGCGTCCCCGTATAGACAACGCTGTTGGCTTGATAGTTAACCGGGTTATGGATATTACCCTTAGCACCTCCTCCGAAACCCCACATCAAAACACGCATCCCCGTCAAGTCAAACCGCTCGACAACTTCGGCAACATCCGGTGTGATATGCCCGAGGTCCTCGACAATAAACCGATCGGCTGGGATCTTTTTCAGCAGCTTTTCAAAAAACTCATGCCCGGCTGTCTTTACCCACTTACCCTTTTCTGCGGTTTCGTGCCACGCAGGAACCTCCCATCCTGCAATAAAACCTCTAAAGTGGTCCAGCCGAACAACATCGAACATCTCTAAGTTATGCCGGATACGATTAAACCACCATGAATAGTTCGCCGCCGCCAAAGCATCCCAGTCGTACACAGGATGGCCCCACAATTGGCCGGTTTTGCAAAACTGGTCCGGGCAAACACCGGAAACAACACGCGGCTTACCTTTGCTCGTTAGTTTAAAAAACTCACGATACCCCCAAACATCGGCACTATCATACGCAACATACAGCGGAATATCCCCGATCAGTTCCACGCCATGGCGATTGCAATAATCTTTCAGGTTGTGCCATTGTTTAAAGAATTGATATTGAAGAAACTTTTCCTTTCCGATAACATCGGCAAGCTGCTTTTTAGTATACTTGATCGCATCTGCCCCGCGGTCACGCAGCCGCCCGGGCCAGGTATACCACTCGCCAGAACCAAAGTGCTGACGCAAAGCACTGAACATCGCATGATCGTCGAGCCATTTTTTATTTACAGAACAAAAATGTTTATATCCATCCGAAGGTGTCCCGGCCTTAAACCGTTGGTAAGCAGTATTGAAAAGTTTCTGCTTGTAGCTGTTTACCTTTTTAAAATCAACGTGATCGGTCGGAAACTCCGGATGCGGATAGATGTCCATCTTCGTAAGGTACCCCTGCCTGTACAACTGGTCGGGACTGAGCAGCATCGTATTGCCGGCAAACGCACTTGTCCCCCCATACGGACAACTCCCGCACGGCGTGTTAACAGGAAGCACCTGCCAAAACTTTTGCCCGCCCTCGGCAAGATAATTCGCGAACCGGTATGCCCACGGACCAAGATCGCCAATGCCGTACTTACTCGGCAGCGATGTCACATGCATCAATATTCCGCTCGCTCGTTCCTGCATATCTAAACCTTACACAATATTAGTCTAATATGTTATCTTCGGCCAAAAAAACGATCAAATAAACTAACTTTTGTGACATATTAACCCATAAAACCCAAAAAACAATACTATAAAAACGATCAGAGTTGCCAGGCAGATGTTCAGATACGCACCGTAAGCTGCTGTATCTTCATATTAAAAACATTTTAATCAAATTGAATTAACAATGTCAAACTGCTATCATTAGCCTGTGGCAAAAAAGAAAACTACAAAAAAATACCGTCTTCTCCCAACCACGATCCAGGAAATGCGACAGCTTGGCTGGGATCAGGCGGATGTGATCCTCGTAACCGCTGACGCCTACGTCGATCACCCGTCCTTCGGAGTGGCCCTGATCGGCAGATGGCTTGTAAAACACGGCTACCGCGTCGCAGTACTCGCCCAGCCAGACTGGAAAACCGCAGACGACTTCCGATCGCTCGGACCGCCGAAATTATTCTGGGGCATCACTTCCGGAGCCATCGACTCGCGGCTAAACGACTACGCATCAATGGGTCACCGCCGGAAAAAAGACTCCTACAGCCCCGGCGGAAAAACCGGCTTGCGCCCTCGAAGACCGCTGCTCGTCTACTCCGCACGCGCACGACAGGCATACAAAGGGATCCCCATCGTTCTTGGCGGCCTCGAAGCAAGCATCCGAAGGCTCGTCCATTACGACTTCATCGAGGACAAACTAAAACGCTCCGTCCTGATTGACGCAAAAGCTGACATACTCGTACACGGCATGGGCGAACTGGCAATAAAAGAGATCGCCGACCGGTTGTCACAAGGCAGATCAATAGACGACCTGGCAGGAATTCCCGGCACCGCATACCCCATCCGCAGAGACTGCTTCGTGCCCGAAAAAGCGATCCACCTCCCGTCCCTTCGACAGCAGGATAAAAAACGATCCGAAGTCATGGCCGCCCAAAAGGCATACCAGGACCACGCACACCCGCAGGGCCTGCCCGTCATCCAGGAACAAAACCCCGAACAGATCGTTATAATGCCGCCCGCAAAACCGCTGACAACAAAACAAATGGACGAACTCTACGCCCTGCCATTTACACGGACCTATCATCCCAAATACGAAACCCTCGGCGGCGTACCAGCCCTGGAACCGGTACGCTTCTCCATAACAACCCACCGAGGATGCTTCGGCGGATGCTCATTCTGCTCAATACACCTCCACCAGGGCAAACAGATTTGCTCACGCTCGATCGAAAGCCTCATAGCAGAAGCAAACTCATTCTTAAACAACAAAGACTTCAAAGGAACAATAGAGGACCTCGGAGGACCAACGGCAAACATGTACGCAATGAAATGCAAACGCGCAAGCATTTGCCGCAGACCCTCATGCCTTTCGCCGACTATCTGCAAAAACCTCGACACCGATACAAAACAATTAATGAAAATGCTAAAGACGTTCGTAAAATGGAAATCCGCACAAAAACGAAAGATCAATATCTTCGTAGCTTCCGGCATCCGACACGACTTAGCCATCCAGAACAAAGACTACATTGATCTACTAGCCAAACACTTCGTAGGCGGACACCTGAAAGTCGCACCCGAACACTATTGCGATGACATATTAAAGCTAATGGCCAAACCGTCGTTTAAGCTCTTCGAAAAATTTGAAAAGTATTTTAGCGTTGCCTCCCGTAAAGCCGGCAAGGAACAATACCTCGTCCCATACTTCATAAGCTCTCACCCCGGCTGTACCCCCGACGATGCGCTTGAATTAACAAAATACCTCATCTCAAGATCGTGGTTCCCGCGACAGGTACAGGACTTTATCCCGATACCCCTAACAGCCTCCGCTGCGATGTACATTTCTGGCAGGGATATGAAGGGAAACAAAATACACGTACCGCGAGGACACAAAGAAAAACAATTACAAGCTGCCCTGCTGCAATATTATCTGCCCAAAAACAAAAAAACCATCAGCGACTTTTTGCACAGAAAAAACCAAAAAGAACTGCTAGGCAAAATAAACTATATACAAAAAAGCAAATTCTAAAGGATAGTTCTAATAAAGACAATGTCATCCCGCCAACTTCTTCAAGATTTGCTTGCTTGAGACTGTTTTAGACGCAGGACACAGGCAGAAAAAATTTTTAGGGAACGAAAGGCAGACACAGAACGACTTATTAATAGCCTATGAACGAGCAAGAGCAAAGAATATATACCGAACTGCTGGTTATCCGCTGCCAGCAGGGTCAAAAAGAAGCATTCGAGTTGCTAGTAGAAATATGGCAGAAACCCCTGTTAGCCTTTGCGTTGCGATATCTTGGCCAGGAGACCGATGCGCAAGACGCTGTACAGGAAACTTGGATTTCTGTGATCAAGGGACTAAATAAATTACAAAATCCAAGCCTGTTCGTGTCATGGCTGTTTCGCATTATGACAAATAAGTGTATTGATCGAATAAGAAAAAAACAGGTCAAGAAAAAGCTGCTGGAAAATGCAGATATCAAATTGGAATCGCCGGAAACTTCAAATGATAGTGGATCCTTAGAACAAGCTGTCCGAAGGCTCTCAGATCAGCACAGGACACTTATCACGCTTAGGTTTGGACAGGAATTACAGATTGGGCAAATTGCCGCCATGTTAAATATACCAGAAGGAACGGTAAAATCGAGACTGCATCGCGCACTGGCACGATTGCGGGAAATTTTAGGAGACAAAATATGACAGAACTGGAAAAAAAACTAAACGAACTTTTGGGATTGAAAAAACAACTCGAAGAAATGACGGAGGAAAAACAGAAAACGATCACCTCGTCAGTAGTTGAGCGATACAAAAAAGAAGCCAGATTCAATTTGATCCGTTGTTGTGTTCTGGTTGCAATTGGTGGGACAATGGTGGCTTTGGGAATGGGCACTTATCAACACACTCACGATTTAATCTATATTGATTGCTCAACTATAATAATTGCAGGACTTCTTCTTGTGCTCGTTGCAAAAGTGTGTTGGCTCATCAGACAAAGCAAACTAACAATACTACGGGAAATGAAACAATTTGAGCTGAGAATAATGGATTCGATAAAAAAGGAATAAATATCTGTCAAAAAAACAGCAGAGCCGATCTCGCAACTCTGCTGCTTTAAAATACTAATGATTAAACACTCCGCCGCGATTCTTGAGCAAAGCGAAACACTTAAAAATCATGGTCACGGCTCTTTGTTTTACAGCTATAAAGCGTCATCAATAATAACACATGACAAATGATGAAAATGGACCAGGAGAAATAATCGTTATAATCGGCCCTGCCGATATGCAAACCTGCTCTGCAAAAAGTCGCTATTATCATTATAACTGTCAGTACAAACGCAATTGCTTTAGCCGGCGTAACCTTTATAGATATTTTCGATAGTAAGATCGCAGCCATTACCAACATCGTAAAAGATGATATTAACGGTGCCAGAACCGGACCTGCCCATGTTAAGGGGATCAGAAAAATTATGTCCCAATCAAAAACGCTTGCAGGCCAACCGAGCAGAACCTTTAGCCAGACATAGTAAAAAATATCCCAAACAGCGAAGATGATAAGAAACACCGCCATACGCCTCCTGCTGTCCTTTTCAATCAGAAGGGATCCGGCAAACAATATAACCAGCGTAGCCGCTTCTCTAAATATCTCAAGGACCAGAAGCTTGCCAAACAACGGGGAATTATTAAAGGTCGTAATAGGAAAATTAAAGCCGTCCTCATAAAAGATCGCTCGCAGATAAACCACTACCGCCGCTTCGATATAGGCAAAAGCAGCAAAGAAGAAAAATATCGTCAGGAAATGTTTTATTGTTTCTTTATTGGACAGTTTTGTCATTTTGTTTTCCGCCAGAAGTTTATCACGATTTATCACCGCTCCACACTAATCATTCTTGCGAATATTTTTTTGTAAGAAATGCGCAGCGACAATAATAACCGCCAAAAGCATCATAAGCGTCATCGCCGCATAAGAGCTAAAAGACGCCGCCTGATCGTGAAACTCCTGAAGCAGGATCCCCCACCCAAATATCGCCAGATACGTCCCCGTCAGTACCGCCGCCAGATTAACCTTGATATTTAAACCGATCAGGAACCCGATAACGCACCCAACAACCGGGCCCGTCATCCAAAACGGAAACCACACAAAAACAAACAGCCCCGCGATCCCGTACTTCCTCACAACCTCCATATGCGTTTCCGCCGACTTGATCATCCGCTCGAACGTCTTCTTAAGCCAACGAAGCACAAGCAGTCTTCGCCAGCTAAAGACAAACAGCGGATAAAAGATCAGCACCAAAATCGTCTCAACTACCATACACACCGGTATCACCGTAGCGTGTTTAAGGCCCAGCGAATATCCGAAAGCCATCGCCGCTGCTCGTCCGAACATAACCTCTGTCGCTGTCATACCGATCAGTACCTGTGACTCTTCCGGCGCAAGCAACAGCCGAACCCCAAGCCAGAACGCATAAAGAAATGCAAGCCCCACCCCAAACAGCAGAACCCGTCCTTCAGGACTTGAAAAAAGTGTGCGATTAAACTGCTTGTCCTGATCCGCACCGAACCCTTTTTTGGATTGTTCGCCTATCTCTCCCATAGCACAGCCTTTTAAGCTTATAATTACAACCTGCACCGCTCAAACAACAAACGGATCGTTACTACTAACACTACAACGGCCCAATCTTTTTAGCAAGCCTTTTTCCGGAGTCATGCATTTACACAAAAAACAGCAGAGCCGATCTCGCAACTCTGCTGCTTCAAATTTTCTTTACTAACAACCCAAACTGACCGAAAGTCAGCAACGCCACAGGCGTCTATGAGTCACGATTCACAAATCACGAATCACGGTCTAATGCAATTCTTCCTCATGAAAGAACTCAGGATTATGAACCTGATCGCATGCATGCTCGACAGGCGTTTCGCTGTCCTGCGTGCTCCAGCTTTCCTGCTCTACCGCAGGCTCGTCGAACTCCAGGTTAAAGCTTTCCTCGGAATTCTGTTCGAAGTTTTGCTCCTGGTTTTCATCTTGAGGCTGCTCGCTCTCGCCGTCTTTGCCAGTTACAAGTGCGATGCATTTTTCGATAATACTTTTAAAGCTCATAGTGGTCTCCCAATACAAATTAACATATACCAAATTTCACCATACTCGTATTTCGACCATCCAGCAGCGCACAATAACCCCTTTGAAGCTTTTTTTAAGAAAAACTCTCCAATATAGAGATGTATGGACCATCTGTAACGGTTACAACGATTTGAGTCGTTCGTTCTTATCGTTTTCTTGAAGTGCCTCGATAACACTTTCCATCTCGCCGACCATGATCTTGTCCAGACTATACAGCGTCAGCCCGATCCGATGGTCCGTCAGCCGGTTCTGCGGAAAGTTATACGTTCGTATTCGCTGCGATCTATCGCCCGACCCGATCATTGTCTTCCGTGCCGAGTCGCGTTCTTTATTGATCTCTGCCTGTTGTTTTTCATAGATGCGCGTCCGCAGTATCCGCCACGCTTTCGCACGATTCTTATGCTGGCTCTTTTCGTCCCTCATGCTGACGGTTATCCCCGTCGGAACATGCTCCAGCTTGATCGCGCTGTTGAGCTTATTTACGCTTTGCCCGCCCGGACCGCCCGCGCGCGAAACATGTTCAAGCACATCGCTCGGATCGATATGAACGTCAACCTCTTCCGGCTCCGGCAAACACGCAACCGTCGCCGCCGACGTATGCACCCTGCCCTGAGTTTCGGTTTCGGGAACACGCTGGACGCGGTGTCCGCCCCCTTCGTATCCAAGCTCCGCCCACACGCCGGAACCCTTCAGGTTCATGATCAGTTCCTTAAACCCGCCCGTCTCGGTAGCGTTCATTGCAAGGACCTCGACTTTCCACTTACGCTTATCAGCGTAACGCGTGTACATATTGTACAGATCGCGAACGAACAAAGCCGCCTCGTCACCGCCGGTGCCCGGACGGATCTCCATAATGATAGAATCGATACCCGCATCGTCAGCCATAACCAACGTGTTCTTAACCTCGTCAAGCAGCACATCTTTCTTTTCGCTAAGCTCCTCAAGCTCTGCCTGAGCCATCTCACGAAAATCATCTTCAATATCAGGATCGTCAAGCATAACCTTCGCATCGTCGATACCGGCGATCAAACCTTTGTACTTGCGGTACTTTTCCACAACGCCGCGGAGTTTGCCCTGCTCCTTGGCCAGCGGGATAACCTTGTTAACATCGCACGCGATCGCAGGATCGGATATCTGCGACTCGATGTCAACATAACGCTGATCAAGCTCGTCAAGTTTTGCGATAAGGCTATCCATAAAATAATCTCCGCTTAAATTCTATCATTAATACGTCGGTCAAGCTGGCTAAATCGAGGCAAAAAAATTACGCTGCCAATACTTAATTTGTATATTAAGACCAACAGCGTAAGCTAGTAACGAAACGTATTTACTTTTTTGTGTCTTTTTTCTTCTGGAAGCTGTAGTTACCTGCGCCGAACTTCTTCTGGAACCGATCAATACGCCCTGCCGTATCCAGGAACTTCTGCTTGCCGGTGTAGAACGGGTGGCACATCGAGCATATCTCTGCGTGCAGCTCTTTCTGCGTACTTGACGTCTCAAACGTGTTGCCGCAACCACAGCGAACCTTTACCGTATGGTATTTTGGGTGTATCCCTTTTTTCATTCTAATATTCCTTATTACTCTCATTTCTGTAAACGGCGCATTATACAGGCTTTATTGACAATTTCAACAAATTTTTAAAAAATCGCCCTAAATTACACCCTTTTCGCCGTTTAAAACCAAAAAACACTGTTTTCGCATCATAATTCCCCATCCCGTCGATAACACCCCGTCGCCTCAAACAAGCACCACAGCCGCCTCGTAATGCCCCCGCGATTCCGCTTTCTTGCCCCCCCGGCGATGTGCAACTGAAAGAACATGGTTTCATTTTTTATAAAATGGGTAAGTTGGAAAGGGCTGTATATTTTTTTGGCTTTACACCCAGGTATCGATGTATTGTCCCAACGGCTGAGTGTCTTGATGTTGGTAAACTGCGAATCTTCCGGTTATTGGCGTATCGAAACTGCGCTCTATCCTGCTGACCTCGACAACCGCCGGGGCCCTGTCCGGTCCTCTTGCAACGTGCTGCCTATGAGCCGGGCCGTCGCTGGTAACGCCTCTGCCTGAGAAACGAGTATCGGTGGCCCTAAAGCCGCCGCCGCGCCTTACAAGGCCGGTGTTACGCGGATTAGTGTTGTCAACTCGTCGTATCATAATTGCTGTTTGCGTCTTTGACGCAAACCCGGGTATCCATGAAAATGAATAAAAATCAAAAGTGCGATTCTCGCACCCCTCTTACTTTAGCTTTTGTTGCTGCTGTTTGCGTCTTTCGCACAAACCCGGATATCCATGAAAATGAATAAAGATCAAAAGTGCGATTCTCGCACCCCTCTTACTTTAGCTTTTGTTGCTGCTGTTTGCGTCTTTCGCACAAACTCGGGTATCCATGAAAATGAATAAAGATCAAAAGTGCGATTCTCGCACCCCTCACTGATATTATCTGGCAAAATGGGTGTTTCTTAAGCCAAAAACAAACCTTTCTTGTCTATACTTGACAAACCGACCCTATCAATGCTATAATCAGCAATGATGGGATTAAAATAGAGGACAATATTAAATGCGTTTAGTCGTAAAGCAATCCGGAAACCTCGTAAAGGAATATCATTTCGACAATGGCCCGGTCTACATCGGCAGGCAGATGACCAACCAGGTACACCTTCCCGACGTCGCAACCTCAAGACAGCACGCGGTGATCGTAGGCCCGCATGACGGCACATGGTTCATCGAGGACCTGGACTCCGCCAACAAGACCTTCTTAAACGGCAACGCCATACATAAAGAAGAATTGAAAGAAGGCGACACGATAGCGATCGCAGACTTTGCGATAGAAGTCTTCATAGAAGAACCGGCGGAGAAACCAAATGACCAGGCGATGGTAGATACGCTGATGACCGTCATACACGCACCGGACAAGATCATAAGAAGATACACAGAACATGACAGCCCCGCTATAAAGATGGACAAAACACGAGCCGCACACTTCGGCCAGGCCACCGCTGAGATTTACGGCGCTACCGACAAACAGAATTTACTCGAAACCATAACCAACCTCGTCTTCAAACAGTTCAACCCGTTCCATGTATGGATAAGCTTCGGCCCTGCGCCGGATAGCCCGGAGGCGGTCTCGATCGGACGAAAGAAGACCGGCCAATCAATGAATCTTTCAGACTACATGTTCCATAAAGACATCGAAGAATCCGTAAAGAAAAAGAAATACACACTCCTGCCGATGGTATCAAGAGACAACAACCCGCAACGGATACGCTCGGCGATAATCGCCCCGATCCTTTTCAACAACGAATACCTCGGCGTCATCTATGCAGACAACGCAACGAAAAGAACCCACTACAGCCTGACGGACCTCGACTACCTGATGCTGCTGGCTGTACAAACCGGCGTAAAACTGCAAACACTCTAAACCGGGAGCTTTCTGTTGGCCTGCTCGCAATTGGGTTTGTTTTTTTGCCCAAAATCTTGCTTTTCCCATATAACCTTACTAACAATGCATTTACGTTAATTTTGGCATCTGGCAAATTGGGTTTGTTTTCCATAATTAACCTTTTTGGCTTTAAGCCTTAATACCTACGATTTAATCAATCTTACCGCAGAGAACGCGAAAGACGCAGAGAAGGGGGTATTAAGATTTCAAAGAACTGCCTGCTGGCGAGATATGATCTCCTTGGTCTGCTGACCGGTCTTGACCGTGCTTGGTCGGACTACATTATACCATAAAATTTCTGGGATACAAGAATAAATTAGATTTTCATCTAACTTTCTTTGAAGATAAAAGTTGGTTTGAATGCTTAAACCACCTATTGTAACAATAATGTCCGGCGGACATTAAGTTTCCCGGCGGACATTAAGTTTCCCCCCATAATTAACCCTTTCGGCTCTAAGTCTTAACACCTACGATTTAATCAATCTTACTACAGAGAACGCGAAGGACGCAGAGAAGGGGGTATTAAGATTTCAAAGAACTGCCTGCTGGCGAGATACGATCTCCTTGGTCTGCTGACC
>JAGLHQ010000113.1 GCA_023143375.1 Planctomycetota bacterium | reverse complement strand
TTTGGCTTTGTTATCTTTGCTTTTGGCTTTTTAGCTGGTTCGGCGTGCGCCTTTGCCTCTGCGATTACGATCTCTGCTGCTGCGGTTGCCTGGGCACGTATCTTATCTTCCATCTCCTGTTTAAGTTTTTCCAATGAATTGGTCAGCTCTTTAGCCTTGGCGCTTGCTTCTGCCTTTACCTGTGCTATCACGCTGGCAACATCTTTGGCCTGGGCGGAAATATCGGCTTGGTTCACATTTTCTTTGGCTGTGGGAGCGACCGCCTCTACACCAACCTTTGGCTCAGCTTTTACCTCAGCGGCGATCTCTTTCTTTTCCTCGATATTACGGTTGCTTGCAGCAAGCTCTACCTGAATACTGTTCCATGCAACCTTCCGTGATTCTGCCTGCCGCTTGGCTCTGGCAATAACCTGCGAAACCGCAGACATACCTGTCCCAATTGCGACTTTTGGCTTGCCGCCCGGTATCAGCAATATCTTTTTGCATTTTAAACATTGCCCGCGTTTACCGGCGTGTATCTTAGGGACGACGATCTTCTGGCTACAGAACCTGCAATGGAATCTCATCATATCGCCGGATATGATGTTCCTGGCTGGGCGGGCTTGGGGCTTGGTTTCGGTTTCGCTATCGATCAGCCGTATGCGCTGCCGCGAGCTGGCCCTGCGTACCCTGTCTATCTGCTCTTTCCAGCTCAATATCACAGGAGGGGTTTGAACCGTTTGCACTTTCTTTTCCGGAAGCGGATGATAGTTGACCTCGGCCTCATTGAAATCGCTAACCTTTATATTGTTAAATCCTTTAACGAGGAAGATCGCAGCACCATATATAACCCAAACGCCGGCGAAACCACTGGTCCAAAGAAACATATGACCAAGGACTATCTCGGCACCGCTGTGAAAGCTGCCCCCAAAGGTATAGTCACTCTGCACTGTCATAACAACTATCGTAGTGCCAACCAGTATAGAAAGCAGCAAGATCAGTCTTTCGATGCCTTTGTTAAGCTCCATCATCGTCTCCATCGCCAACGTTAAAATATATCGAAAGCAGGCCTGAAAAGGCGTATTTTCTGTTAATACATAGCGTTTTTATCGGCTCTTAACCGGGTTTTCCTTTAAACTATCGCCCTTTTTTTGCCAAACTCGGCAAACATCTGCGTTTTTTAAGGAAATTCTGTTAAAAAACCGTTAATATTATCAGTGAACGGATTCCATGCAGGCAAAACACGCGAATGAATATAAGTTATAAAAACACAAAATTTGAAAAGGCAACTGCGGGTGTAACATTTATTACCGCTGTGGTTGTCACCGCCACTTTCGTCCTCCTGCACGGATTTGATGAACCGCTGCTGTCTGCAAAGCTTCTGCACAGGATCCAGGTCGCGGGCTTTATGCTGTTCTTCGCGGAAAAATGTTTCCGTACGATAAACGCTGCGTCAAAAAAAGACTATCTCTCGGGCAACTGGATCGAGATCCCGCTGCTGATACTTTTCATCTTCGTAATATACACCGCCAGAACCCTGTTCCCGGCGGTCAAACCTGCGGAAGTGAAAATATTCGCACTCGGCGTCTATCTTATAGCTCAAGTCGTAATAAAGCTGTGTCGGATAACCGTAGACTTCGCAGCCTCCGGAAGGAACCCGACTAAGACTCTTATCATAACTTTCCTTGTCCTGATAACGGCAGGCGCCGGAATGCTTATGCTTCCGAAAGCTCACAACCTCGAAACAATGTCCGTCGTCGATGCCCTCTTTACCGCGACAAGCGCGACCTGCGTTACCGGGCTTGTCGTTAAGGACACCGGTAAAGACTTCAACATGATGGGCCAAACAATAATACTGGTAATGATCCAGCTTGGCGGCCTGGGCATCGTAATGTTCGGAGCGATCCTGGCGCTGCTGCTTAGACAAGCACTTAGCGTAAGCGAATCGGTGGCAATGCAGGATCTGTTAAGCGCACAAACGCTGGGCAAAATATCCACCATCATCGGCTTTGTATTCGTAACGACAATTATATTCGAAACAGCCGGGGCAATATTCATGTTCAACATGTGGCCAAAACTTCCCGGCGCCGTGCAGAACTTTCACGAGCAGTGGTTCTGCAGCGTGTTTCATTCGATAAGCGCGTTTTGCAATGCGGGGTTCGGCCTGTTTACAGACAGCCTGATGGGGTACAATGCATTCGCCGGCGTCTATTGGATCATCGTCCCGCTTATTATCGTAGGCGGGCTTGGCTTCGGCGTTCTGTTTAATATCACAGATGTCTTTGTAGACAGGTTCAAAAGGCTGTTTGGAAAAACATCCAGCACGCTTTTATATACCCCGACAGGCACTCCCATTGCCCCGCCTGCGAAAATAAGGCTCCAGACAAAGATCGTTCTGCTGACATCTGTAACTCTGATCGTCATAGGGACGCTGGCACTTATCGCCTTTGAGGACTATCCGGCAAAGAACGAGGCCCCCATCCTGCAAGCGGCATTTTTTCAGTCAGTCACTGCAAGAACCGCCGGTTTTAACACAATAAACATCTCGCTGATGTCCTCTGCCAACAAGTTTGTCCTGATGGTGCTTATGCTCATCGGCGGAAGCCCGGTTTCCACCGCCGGCGGTATCAAAACAGTAACGCTGGCTGTGATAATAATGGCAGCATACGCGACGCTTCATAAAAGAAAGAACGTCGAGATCTTTAAGCGAACGATAAACCCCGCCATCGTCGCACGAGCGATAACCGTAACACTACTTTTTGCCGTGATATTTATCGCTGCGGCCCTGCTTTTAAGCGTTACCGAAAAGCAAAACGGGTTTGCGTTTGAGGACATAATGTTCGAAACCGCGTCGGCGCTGGGAACCGTTGGCCTTAGTACGGGGATAACATCGTCTTTGACAACCGCGGGCAAACTTATTATCATCGTTGTCATGCTGGTCGGAAGGCTCGGGCCGTTAACGTTGCTGGCGGCGATGACGTTTAATATAAAAACCGCGGGCTACGACTATCCGGAAGAAGCGATAGTAGTTGGTTAAAATAAAACTTTAAAGGATATAAACATGGAACGTTTTGCTGTTATTGGATTGGGCAGATTCGGGAACAAACTTGCCATCGCACTGTCGATAAGCGGCGCCGAAGTTATCGCGATAGACCGTGACAGAACCGTCATAGACCAAATACGCGATCAGGTAGCGCATGCGGTTCGGCTCGACAGCACCGACGAAGACGCGCTAAGGGCACAGGGCGTCGATAAGGTTGACGTCGCCATCGTAGGCATGGGTCAGGGAGGCAGAGGGTTTGAATCCGCGATCATGACGGTCGTCAGCCTAAAGTCGATGGGGATAAAGAAAATATGCGCAAGGGCACAGTCGCTAACGGCAGGAGAGGTCTTCGCCGCAGTAGGTGCGACCGATGTAATCTATCCCGAAATAGAATCGGCACAAAGATGGGCATACAAATTGATCGCTCCGCACGTCGAAGAAAAGATCGACTTCGCACCGGGTTTTAGCCTGGCAAGAATAACGGCGCCTGCAAGCTTCCACGACAAAACCGTCATGGAACTGCAGCTACGGCAAAAATATAACGCCAACCTCGTCGCTATCAAACGCGTCGAATCAGACCAAGACCAGGCCAAGCCGAAGAAAAGCATCGTAAACGTACCGACGCCTGAGACCGTGATATACTCCGGCGACATTATGATGATCGTAGCATCGGACGACGACCTGGCAAAGCTGCCGCAGAAATAATTTGCTGTTTAAGGCAAAGCTGTCTATAATCTGTTCATGGATAATAATATGAAAGATATTCGCTGGAAACAACGGTTTCAAAACTTCGAAAAAGCATACCTGCTTTTGGAACAGTCTACGTCTATCAAAAGCCTAACGGATATTGAACGGGCAGGGCTGATACAGTTTTTTGAAATGTCTTTTGAACTGGCGTGGAAGCTGATCAAAGATTTTCTGCAGGAGGAAGGCTTTGCTATCAACAGCCCTAAAGACGCATTTAAGCAGGCCTTCCAATCAGAGCTTATAAAAGACGGACATGTTTGGATAGACGCGATTGGTGACCGGAATCTGACGGTACATACATACGACGAACAGACCGCTATTGAGGTCGAAAAAAAGATCAAACAAAAATATTATCCCGCCCTTAGACAACTGTATACACTTTTCAAAGGCAAGGTCGACGGATGAACTTCGGCCTGAAACAACGTGATATAGACAACATCCAAAATGCATTGATCCAATTCCCCGAGATAGAGCAGGCCCTGGTCTTCGGCTCACGCGCAAAAGGCAACAGCAAACCCGGCTCAGATATTGATCTGGCAGTTAAAGGCAGCGAAGTTACCCCAGAAACGATAGCAGGCCTGCGGTCTATGCTAAACGATATGCCACTACCGTACTTCTTCGACGTTATAGACTACAAAGCAATCGAAAACAAAGACCTCACCGACCACATCGACAGAGTCGCAAAAACAATTTACAACAAAAATGATTCTTGAGGCAACTAAATTTCCGCGTGTGCTAAAGCACACCCTACAACTATAATCTAGTAATGGACAAAGACATGAAAGATGAGCTTTCGGAAATCAAGGAGAAAATTGGCCATTTGCAAGATGAACTCGATGAGGCTCTCGTAGCAATATCGAATATTGAAAATAGTGTTGATGTTTTAAAGGAAGAGCTTGAGGAAATCGAGGGAGATGATAGCCAATTAGCTAAAGAATGCGAAGATTCAAGCGAAACGATTTGCAATCTGATAGAGCGTCTTGAAAAAATAGAAAAAGCTTTATTTGACATACAAGAAGACTTAGAAAGTGAGAAGAAAAAAAGAAATAATCTAGGGTGTGCTGTGATTTTGTGTAGCGGCCTTCTCCTTTGTTTGATGCTTTGTGGAGTACGAGCTTTTTGGATAGCAGGCGCAGTTTTTTGGGGAACATTGATCGGAGCTTCTCTTTATTCTCGGTAAATCAAAAACACACTGAAAGGGATGGTGGTGCTATTTACTTCGTTCTGAATTTTCTTAGTTCTTCTAGGAAGTTTTGCATGTCTGGGGGCAGGGGTGCTTCGAATTCCATTGGTTCGTCGGTTGTTGGGTGTTTTATGTTTAGCTTCCAGGCGTGGAGCGCTACGCGTCCCATCAGGGGTTCTTCGACTTTTGGCTCTGCGTCTTCGATCTGCCATTGGTAGACGTATTTGCCGCCGTACATGTCGTCGGCTACTATCGGGTGGTTTATGTGGAGCATGTGCACGCGCAGTTGATGCGTCCTGCCGGTCCTTGGCGAAAGCTCTACCAGCGAATAACCGCGGAACTCTTCCAGCACCTTATAAAATGTTTGCGACTCCTTGCCGTCGATACGTATCGCATACTTTTCCCTGTGCCTTGGATGTACGCCCAGCGGCATGTTGATCCTGTCGGCGGTTAGCTCCGGTACGCCGTGTACGATGGCGATGTATGTCTTTTGCGTTGTTCGTTCTGCGAACTGCCGTGACAGCTTCCAGTGCGCGTGGTCGGTCTTGGCGATGGCCATTACGCCGGTGGTGTTTTTGTCAAGCCGATGAACGATGCCGGGCCTGAACTCGCCACTGCCGGCCGACAGGTGATTGGCATAATACACAAGCCCGTTAACCAGCGTCCCGCTGCGGTTTCCGCGGGCAGGATGAACGATCATGTTGGCCTGCTTGTTGATCGCCATCATCTCATCGTCTTCATAGATAACTTCGATGGGGATGTCTTCGCCAAGAAGTTCACGAACCTCACGCGGGGGAAGGACAAGATCGATCTCGTCTTTGGCGTTTAACCTGTGGCTTGGTTTGGCGGGTCTGCCGTTTACGTTTACGCCCTGCTCTTTGATAAGCTTTTGCAGACGTGTCCTGCTGAACTGCCCGAACCTTCCGCAGAGATATTTGTCCAGACGGGTGAATTTTAGATTAACGCCGACCCGAAACCGCAGATGCTCGCCAACCTCGGCGTCACCTTCGACGCTGAGTATTTCGACATCTTCCTGCTTAAGCCCCTTAACAGCCTCGGACGCTTCGGGCCGATCGGAATTGTTTTGTGTTTCCGGATCCATACCTTGCTATTTGGCCTCTGCCCCGACCTCTACACCTACACCTTCAACCTTAACAGCCGGGGGCTCAACAACAGGCGCCGCAGGAACCTCGACAGCCGGGGCCTTGGTAAAGATGACATTGACTTTGTTGTCAGCCAACGCGGCGATACGGTTAGCGGCCTGGGTTGGAAAAACCGTCCCCTCAAATTCGGCGTTTGCAATTATGGATTTGTATGTCTCTTCGGCTTTGACAAAGTCGCCTACCTCTTCGAAGCAAAGACCGAGCCCGTAAGTCGCCATCGCAACAAGGCTCGCTCCGCCGGTCTGGCCGGTCGCACTTAATATCGCTGCATCGTAAGCGGCCTTGGCTTGTTGTATCTGGCTGGCAGCGATCGCCGCATCCTGCATCCCGCTGCGATAATGAAGATCGCTTCGCAATGCCTCGCCGCGTTTGATCAAAATAAGAGCTTTTGCTATCGGGTCCTTGGTTCGGTCGGCTTCGAGATTGAGATTGTTAGCTGTTAGCAATAGCGAATCCGTCGCCGCCGCACCGTCACGCACAGATGCCCGCTTGCTGCCGGAAACCTGTCCCATGACCTGTGTCACGCGTGCATGTTTCTCCAATTTGGAATTATCTGCCGATCCCTTGAACGATGGCCAGAAAAGCCATGAAAGCAAACCCAAAATAACCAACACGAACCCGATTATCTGCATATAGTTTTCACGCGCATATTCAGGAAAATGAGTTATCCACTCGATAAGATCGTTTTGTTTTAACTCATGACGATGTTCAGCGTCCATTACTCACCTCTTTAAAAAAAATTGTTATATTGATAATTCGCCAAATATACAATATAACAGGGTAGTTATCAACCATAAAATTAAAAGGGCCCTGTTGCGTGACAAATAAAAAAATGATCGGAAATCCGCCGTTAAACACTCTTAAAAGGGCCTGCATGGCCTTTCTCTGGATAACCGCCGTCTCACAGACAATCGTCTCGGCTTCGAAATATATTGATATTGACGAGATCGTACCGGGTTCGAAGGCATATTGCCTGACCGTCCTTAAAGGAACAAACATCGAAAGGTTCGACTTAAAAGTCGTAGACGTCGTCAAAAACAACCGGCCGGGCAGAGACATTATCCTCGTCGTCGGCATCGGAGAAAGGTTCAAACGCATCGGCCCTGCCAAAGGATGCAGCGGATCGCCCGTATACATTGACGGAAAGCTCGCAGGCGCCCTGTCCGGCGGGTGGTCTTTCTCAAAGGACCCTCTCTACATGGTAACGCCCATTGGAGAAATGCTCCGCGCCGAAAAGGCCGCCGATGCACACCAACCCCAGGCCGCAGCATACAACTTTGACTTCTCACGACCGATGGATCTTGCCGATATTTCCGACGTCTACAAAAAAACCGTAACAGATTCTGTCGGGTTGCAAAAACTTCTCATGGTGACTTCTTTTCCCGAACATGTCTGCGAGAGAATCGCACCGCTATTTGAAAACATCTCGCTTATGCCTGTCGCCGCTTCGGTTTCATCCGGCAGCGGCGCAGCAGCAAACATCGAGCCCGGCTCGGTCCTTTCAGTGCCTTTCATAACAGGAGATGTCGTCATGGCCGCCATCGGCACGGCAACAGAGGTTAAGGGCGATCAAGTCTTCGCTTTCGGACACAGCTTCCAGGGGCTTGGCTTCGGAGCCGTTGACCTGCCCATGGCCGCCGGTAACGTACACACCGTAGTCTCCAGCATGATCATCTCTTTTAAAATAGCCTCCCCGGGACCGATCATAGGCGCCATCCGCGGAAACGAATCGGTCGGCATATACGGAGAGATCGGCGCCAAGCCTTACATGATACCTTTGAACATCACCATCGATCGCGGCCGAGCAAGCCTGCCCGGACTTGAAAAAACGTACAACTGCATGATAGCTTCGGACAGGTTCTTTACCCCGCTGATATTACAGTCAGCCATTATGGGGACATGCTCGATGCAGGGGGCGCTTGGCCCGGAACATCGAATCGAATACAAAGCAACCGTCAAATTAAAAGACGGCAAAGAGATCGGCTTCGAGAATGTCTCATCGGGACAGGGTTTTGGCGAGATGCTGGTCGACGCCGTAAGCCCCATCGCACTGCTCATGAACAACCCATACAAAAAAACCGGCCTGGCCTCTGTGGATTTCAATGTCAAAATATTACCCGAAAGCATGACCGCCAGAATATTGTCGTTAGAGCTTTCGGACACGAAAGTAAAACCCGGCCAAAACATAACCGCATCCGTCATTTTGAGTTCTTTCAGGGCACAAAAAACAATGCACACTTTTGACCTGCAAATCCCGCTAAACGCCCAACCACAGGACTACAGCGTCACCGTCACCGGCGGATACGGCTTTGAGACATTTCTCAAAAAAACCGCACCCTATAAATTCATGGCGATAAATCTCGATTCGCTCGTCAGTTCCCTGCAAAACATTCTCGATATAAAAAGAAACATGCTGTACCTTACAATGCCGCTGCCGTCATCGGGCATCGTCATCAAAAACCAACCGTTACCATACTTGCCAAAAACAAAAGCACTGATGCTTAACGATAAAAAAAGAACCGTCCGCATTGCCGAACAAAAACACTGGGTCCAAAAACAAAAAGAGCTGGACCATATTGCTATCGGAAGCAAAACCATAACGATAACCGTAGAAAAATAACGAGGAAAACATGAAAGATATTCCAAAAAAAGCTTTGCTGATCTCAGCAGCATTGCTATTAATTGCCACACTTAGCAGCGGCACGTATGCGGTGACATCGAAGATATCGCGGCACTCGACAGCCGAAGACTTTTTAAAAGGCGAAACAGATAATACGTCCATAGACTCCGACGGCAGGATAACGCTTGCTCGACAGGCAAAAACTATCGACCTCGGCGACACACTCGATAGCTCATGGTCGATAAACTCCGTAGTCGCAATGCCCAACGGAACCGTCTACTTAGGCACCAGCCCGAACGCAGAACTCATTAAATACAAAAACGGCAAAACAACTTTCATCTACGCTCCGCCGATAGAAAACGCATCCGGGCTTAGCGAGGGCGTTATGCCGATGATCAACCGGCACATCTTCGCAATGGCCCCTGATATCGCAGGCAGGCTCCTGGTCGCTATAAGCGGCGGCGACTGCAGGCTCCTGCGTTTCGACGGCAAAAAACAAAAAACGCTTTTTCAGTCCGACAAGGACAACTATATCTTCGCCGTAACACTTGACGACCTCGGCAGCATCTACCTCGGCACAGGACCGCATGGCAGGATATACAGACTCGATCCGTTAGGAAGAAAAGCTGCTCTCGTCGCCGAACTACCCGACAACAACATCCTGTCACTTGCGACAGACTCCGAAGGATTTGTTTACGCAGGCACCGATCAGCGAGGACTGATCTATAAGATCGACCCGTC
>JAGLHQ010000112.1 GCA_023143375.1 Planctomycetota bacterium | reverse complement strand
TTCGATAGAGAAGGTTATCTCTACGCCGCTGCAACTTCCGCACAAGCGGTAACACAACAGGGCGAGTTTGACAGCTTACTGCTCGATACATCGCATGGAAGACCGCAAAGCACATCGGACAAGGAAGAAAAGGAATCCGCAACCGAGTCTTCGACAACGCTCCAGATCGCAAATACAAAAGACGACTCATCGCGAAAAAATACCGAGTCATCGCAACTGGCACAAAGAGGCGAACTTCCGAAATCGGCTGGGCATATTTACAGGATAACACCGGAAGGTTTTGTTAACGACATCTTCGGCGAAATGGCGGTGCTGTTCTCTATGATCCCGCAAAACGGATCCCTGCTCATCGGAACCGGCAATAAAGCTGAGCTATTCTCGCTTGACCCGGAGACAGAAAAAAAGAGCGTCCGCTATCAAGACGACCGGGCATCGCAAATAACGGCGATTGCGAGCATGAAAGATTCCGTCTTCATAGGAACCGCCAACCCGCCCAGGCTGATAAAGCTTTCGGCTTCTTATGAAAAAAAGGGACGGTTCACCTCCAGCCTGATCGACGCAAAACAACCCGCAAGATGGGGCAAGCTCCAACTGGACGCGGAGGTCCCCAACAACTGCAAAATAATGCTCTCTGCCAGGAGCGGAAATATCAACGACCCTAACGACCCTGCCTTTTCGCCATGGACAACACCTGTAACGATAACCGAAGCAACGCAGCTAAACTGCCCGAACGCAAGGTTCTGTCAATACAAACTTATCTTTGCAAACTCCAACCTAAGCCAAACACCCGTCATAAGGGAGGTCGCCGTCGCACACGTCGTCCCGAACCTGGCGCCGAAAGTGCTCTCGGTAAAAACCAAAAGAAACGGAGAGAAAAAAACAAAAACAACCATAACCTACAAAGTCAAGGACGACAACAAAGACAAGCTGGTTTACAATATCCGGTTCAGAAAGCTCGGACGCACAAAATGGATCGAGCTAAAAGACGACCACGAGAAAACCAGCTTCGAGTGGGACACCAACACCGTCGCCGACGGCCGATACGAGATAATGGTCACCGCCGACGACAAACGCTCGAACACCAACACCACGAAACTTACCGGCTCGCGCATCTCAGACCCCTTTGTCATAGACAACACACCGCCTGCGATAATCGGCGAAGACGTTACGATCGTTAACGATAAGGTATTGGTTTCGCTGATCGTCAAAGACTTCTTGACCGTCGTCGGCAACTTAAGCTATACTATCGACAGCAACGACGACTGGATCGCAACGCTGCCCGATGACCTGGTATACGACACAACAAACGAAAACTTCACGATAATTATCGACCGTCTCGAACCCGGCGAACATGTCATCGCGGTAAAAATCGCAGACGACGTCAAGAACACCGTTTACAAAACTTATGACATAGATATTAAATAATGAAAAACATTAAATACGAAAAGATAGTCAAAACCGTTAAACAACTCTGCATTGACAGTTGTTACGAATTGCCGCAGGACGTTCTCGATGCGATAAAAACCGCTGCCAAAACAGAGACTAACCCCTCAGCCGTCAGCATCCTAAATCGCCTTGTGGAAAACGCTGACATCGCAAGCAGCGAACGTATCCCCCTCTGCCAAGACACCGGCCTAGCCGTCGTCTTCGTAGACCAGGGCGCCAGCGTAACCATAGAACCGCCCGCCGATAATCCCGACGCAACTATCGCAGATGCAATCAACGCCGGCGTCGAAGCAGGCTACACCGAAGGACTCTTAAGAAAAAGCGTCGTCGCAGAACCGCTTAACGAAAGAAAGAACACACAGACAAACACACCGTCGATAATTCACCACCGGATGGTTCCAGGCGACGAGCTTTCCATAACCGTAATCACCAAAGGCGGCGGATGCGAAAACAAATCGCAGTTTAAAATGTTCAACCCAACCGACTCCAAAGACGTTATCGCCAAATGGATCGTTGACGTCGTCACCCAGGCAGGCGCTAACGCATGCCCACCCTTTATCGTAGGCGTCGGGCTTGGCGGTAACTTTGAAACAAGCTGCTTAATAAGCAAAAGAGCACTGCTAAGAAAGATCGGAACAACAAACCCAGATACCTTCTATGCAGATATGGAAACGGAATTGGCAAAAACGATTAATGCCTCGGGCCTCGGGCCGCAGGGCTTAGGCGGAGACACTACTGTATTGGCAGTAATGATAGAAACCGCTCCATGCCACATCGCATCACTACCGGTCGCGGTAAACATAGAATGCCACTCACACAGACACGCTTCGGCAACACTGTAACTAATCTTGCGTTTCAGTTGTTTCCATGTCCGGGATTTCAACAGCCGGCTGTGTTGCTTTTTTCCAGAACACAAGGACAAGGACGCCAAAGATAACACACGACAGACCATCGCCAAGATACCATAGCGTTGGTATACCGACCTTACACCCCGTGACCAAACAAGTGACACCCAAAGCAACACTGGCTATACCGGTAAATGGTACAAGAATGCCATACTCCATCGGCTTAAGAGCAAGTATCGCCAGGTATATGCCTATCGCTCCAAAAGTAGCCAACATCAACCGTCTCATATACTCGCACACAGGATCATCCGGAACAGATTCTACCCCGAAAGTTTTTGCAACCGACTCCCATACGGAATTCGGCATAAACACACCAATCACCGACACAAAACACGCCACAGCCCCTACCCACAAACATATTTTCAGCCCACGCATTTGTTTTCCCTTTCAAAAATGAACTATTATGTTATTTGCTTTTTTTGGTTTCTTTAACTACCGCAGTTGTTCGTAACACATATTTGCTATTGATATGTAAGCGTTGGCGTCAACGTTTTCGCCTCTTGCGTGCGGATCGACGAACGCGCGTTCAAATATGTCGTGCCAGTGTTGAACTTCTTTAAGCCTGCCGTCGGCAAATTTAACGCACGCCTGCATCATCTTCCTGCGGTGCCCCATAAACAAATTCACCGTCTCTCTGAAAAACTCCATGTCGTGTATTCGCGATACCTTTTCCTCGTCGCGAACGAACTTTACCATCGAAGACTCCACCTGCGGAGCGGGCCAAAACACGCTGGGCTTTAACTTCCGTAAAACTGTCGCCTCGCCAGTCGCTTGCATAAAAATGCTGAGCACCCCATAGTCGCCGCTGTTAGGCGCCGCGACCATCCTGTCGGCGACTTCCTTTTGTATCGTAACACACATCGCGTCTGCGGTTATCGAACCACCCTCGCCGGTTATAAGGTTCACCATCACCGTCGCCGCCACCTGATAAGGCAGATTCGCAACCAGCAAAACCCTTCCGCACAATTCAAGCTGCGACTGTCTTACCGCTTCTACAACTTTCCTGGCAAGCCGATGCTTGTTCTTCAGGATGTCAGCGTTTATAAGCTGAACGTTTTTGCGATCTGCAAGCTGCTTGCTCGCGATAGTAAACAGCGTCGTGTCAACGTCAACCGTTATCACCTTACCCGCAGCCTCTGCAAGCCCCTCGGTAAACGATCCGGTCCCGGTGCCCACTTCAAGGACAACATCGTCTTTGCATATCCCCGCTTCGTCGATCAACAATCGCATCAGGTTCAGGTCGATAAGAAAGTTTTGCCCGAACCGTTTCTTCGGAGACGCACCCATCGACGCCAGCAATGCCTGGATTTGTTGTTTAGTCTGCATCCGTCACCTTCACCGTTGTCCCGCTGGCTCGCCGGGTTTTCGCCATATCTATCGCAACCCGCAAAGCCGCCTTCATGCTCTCCGGATTGGCAAGCCCTTTGCCCGCAATATCGAACGCGGTCCCGTGACATGGTGACGTCCGAATGATCGGTATCCCGATGGTTACATTTACCGCACTGTCGAACGCATACATCTTGATCGGTATCATACCCTGATCGTGATACATCGCCACCACCCCGTCAAATTCACCGCCAGCCGCTCGCATAAACAACGTGTCCGCAGGATACGGGCCGCTGCATTTTATCCCAACCTCGCGAGCAAGCATTATCGCAGGGCTGATTATACGTTTCTCCTCGTCACCGAACTGACCGTCCTCGCCCGCATGAGGGTTTAGCCCGGCGACAGCTATATGGGGATGGTTTACATCGAAGAATTCTTTCAGCGCAGTGTTCATCAGGTCGATCGGCTCGAAAACACAACCTATCGTAAACTTATGCCGCACCGCAAACAGCGCATCGTGTATCGTCGCAAGCGCTATCTTCAAGGGCCCTGCCACAAACATCATCGCCTTCCGCGGCGACTTACAAAGCTCGCCGAGCATCTCGGTATGACCGGGCCAATTACTCCCGGCGTATTTCCAGCTAACCTTGCTTATCGGCGCAGTTACCACCGCATCGATGATCCCGTCGCGCGCTGCGTGTATTGCATCCTTACAAAAACGCATCGATGCCTCGCCCGCAAGTTTGTTAGGCTTGTGGATCCACGCCGGAATCCCATAATCATCGTAGTCTGCAACAACCACTCGACGCGGATAGTCCCTGCTTATCTTCTCTCGCTGATGACGCATCCAGTATTGATCCAGCTCTGCGGCGCCCGCAGCATACCCAAGCAGCTCATCCATCCCGAAAATGACGAACTTCGCCGCACGCCGGATCTTAGGATCGCTAAGCGCCTTGACAATTATCTCCGGACCGATACCACCCGGATCGCCCATCGTAATACCGATCACTATCTCGTCACCAACCAGTCTCTCATTGTTGTCTTGCATATCTATTTACTCGATTCCAACTTGCGCTACTTAGACAACCAACGGATCAAGAACTTCTCTGCCTAAAGGCAGTCTTTCAATACCATTTTCCATCTACATCAATTCAATTTGCACAATAGATTCCCCCTAAGTCCCTGTAGCTTTGTCATTCCCGCGAAAGCGGGAATCTACATTTATACAATTTAAACTTGTACTATGCCGGGTGGCACGGTCAAGTTCCGCTTGGCCGTGTTCGATCTATAACCCTGAAAGGGTTAAATATAACAGCCCAGGGTAAGCGAAGCGCCACCCTGGGGACACGCCCACACAAAAACCCATGCCCTGAAGGGGCTATATAAATCACACCTTCATGTTCTTCATTACAGAACCTTTGTTCTCTCTGAGACCCCAGCGATCTCTGCGGTGAAAATTTTTATCTTTACCTTTAAAATCCATACTCACGAAGCTTGCTTTCGCTAAGTCCGCTACCTGGCAAAATGTTCTTAAGCTGTTTCTTGATCGTCTTTACAATGATGTCGGTTTCGATGTTCACCGTCTCTCCTGTCCTTACGTTTCCCAGCGTCGTCTCACCCAGCGTCGTCGGTATCGCGCTTACGCTAAAGCTTGTCGCATCCATTTTTGAAACCGTCAGGCTTATCCCGTCAACCGCAACCGATCCTTTAACAACCATCTCGTCAAGAAGCTCTGCCGGTGCTGAAAAAGTTATCTCCGAAAACTCGCCTTGTTTTTTGATGCCCTTTAGCGTCGCCGTCCCGTCAATATGCCCTTGTACGATATGCCCTCCGAACCTGCCGCCGGCGCTCATCGCCCTTTCAAGGTTCACCTTCGCACCTGCCGAGACGCCCTTGATGCTAGATCGCTTCAGCGTCTCGCCGCTAACATCGAAATCGACAACCGTACCGCTAAGCTTACTAACCGTAAGGCACACCCCGTTAACTGCCACGCTGTCACCGTGCCTGGCTCCATCTGCAAGACGCCCTATATCGACGCTTACGACCGTCCCTCCCGAACCGGGCCGTACGCTTTTAACCGTCCCAACCGCCTCTACTATTCCGGTAAACATCTCGTTTTATCCTTAAGGAAAAAATTATTTAAACGCAATACTCGAACCCTCTATGCTAAAACCCGCAGCACCAAATGTCAATCATGTTTAACTTTACAGGACCATTTATAAAAAAAACCGCAACAGGCATTTTATCCTTGACTTTACCACCCGATTTCTGGTATAATAACATAGTTGCGAGTGCAAATGGGCGTTTCCGCCAGAGCTTGACCCGCGGTTAGAGCGATTAAAGGCACGTCGCATCAGGGAGACAGGCCCACAATTTATTGTATAAAGTGCTTGTCTCCCTTTTTTTATGCGCAAAACAACGATAGAAAATAATTATTCGCTTTTAGCAGAAGTTTTCCATTCCATAAGACAACAAATATTGGTATTATAGACACTGTGACTTTTTATCCTAAACGTATATTCGACCAAGGAGTTTTATATGTCCGTTATCAGCCGACGTAATGTCCGAAAAATTCGCTCGCTGACCCTCATAGTTGTCGGGATTCTTCTCATACAAGCCTCTATCGCCGGCGCCGCCGAGCCAAGATCCAGAACATCACGAATAGATAAAAAACAACAGCAGGATGCTAAAAAATTACAAGCCGCGCAGGATGACGCCAAAAATATAGACACCGCTCTGACAGAACTGCTTACAAACATCAACGATCAGCAATACCCTAACAAAAAAGATAACGCAAAAACCGCAGAGGTGCTTAAAGCAACCAAAAAGAGCGTCAAGAGTCTGGATGAAAATGCCCAGTGCCAATACTTCATGCTTCAGACATGGAACGACTGTTTCACCGGAAACAAGGACCGCGCACTAAAAGGTTCGATGAAGGCATACAAAACAAATCCCAAAAACAACGACGCCAAACTAACGCACATCGCAATGGCTGCCCTGAACAACAAAACACCGATAAAGATCGACCCTGAAAAAACAGAGACAACTTCAAAACAAAAAAGAAACTCGCGCACTCGATCCGGACGCCAAGCCGGCAGGCCCGTAGGAGGAATCGTTGGACCAATGGGCATGGGGATGGGGATGAACGACCCAATGGGCATGGGGGCAAGAGCATCTTTAGGTACGCTCTCTGTAGGCTCAGGAGATATACTTGAGCTTGACGCCGATGCAATGTACAACATGCTCGACGAAACCATCGAACCAATGCAGGTCGATTGCCTTAACGCAACCGTCTTTTCATACGATCCGCAGGATACAACGCTATGTGCGATGGTATGGACCTTGGGACTCGAAAAAGACTTACCCTCCACCGATGAAAAAGGCAATGGTATCGTAGACCCTAACAAAGCCGAAAGGGAAAAGGAAAGGAAAAGGAAAAAACTCGCATCTCAAGCATCTCAAAAGCAAAGGCAAATGGACATGATGGGACCAATGGGCATGGGCATGATGGATCCGATGTTGGGACCAATGGGCAACAGGAACCTCAATGCCAACCAAAATGATCCTATGCTCAGACAGATGGATGCGTTCGGGAAACTGTTCGCTGACAACTTCGATAATTACGCAACACAATTCGTCGCCGTAAACATCGACAAATCAAAAAACGCAAGATCGGAAGTCCTAAAAGAAACCATGGAAAATCCATGGCCATGGGCACAAATCGTCGGATATGAACATAAAGAAAAGGTGGGCATCGAAATACCGGATACTCCCGAGGGACTGAGAACCGCGATGCTCGTCATCGCAGACTCCACAGGCTCGGTAAGATACGCAGGACCCGCCGAAGGATTTTTAGCTCCGTTGCTGATACACAACCTGGCGCCAAGATCGCAAGCACCCGCAAAAAGAAAAACTTTATATGTAAAGCCTATCAAAAAAGAAACTGCACAGGCAGGAAAAACTAAAACTAAAAAAATTCCGGAAGAAGATGAATATTTTGACCCGCAAGCGGAAAAACTTCTGGAAAATGCAAAAGGTTTTATTAAAATAGGACGCTTCACAACTTACAAAAAAGGTATCAATATGTGTCGTCAGGTAATAAACGATTACCCGAACACGAAATACGAACAGCAGGCAAGGGAAATTCTAAGACGTGTGCCGGAGCACCAGCGCAAAAAATACAGAATAACAGACGAAGACTTAGGCTTATAATTATCATGGAGGATAATGTATGTCAGCCAATGGAAGTGGCAATGTGCCAACGATCGCTATAAACGCAAACTGTCTACCCGAAGCGTGGGAAAAAACCGTCATCGCCGTCTGGGAAAATGGCATCGATGTAAAAACCCAGTACGATAAACCGGACGATAAGCCGAGCAAGGATGCAACCGTCATGGTAACGATCGACGATCCGTTCGCAGAACCCCGCATACACAAGAACTTCCCCGGCGGACCCGAAGAACTCGAATCATACAGACAGGAAGTCGTAGCAGGCATACACGATCATTGGGTCGACCCCGCTGCCGGCAAATGGACATACACCTATCACGAAAGATTGTTCGCCTACACACCCGTCGAGGATCTAAGGAACGCAAACACGCCAAAACCGTTCGTGCCTTTCGACCAGGTACGATACATCGTAGACTCGCTCGCCGATTGTCATCACACCCGAAGATCACAGGCGATTACATGGATGCCCAACGCCGACCCGAAAACCGATGACCCGCCATGCCTCCAGAGAATTTGGTGCAGGCTCCTCGCCGATCAAGACGGACAATACTCGCTCAACATGAACACCCACTGGAGAAGCAGGGACCTCTACAAAGCATGGTTCATGAACGTCTACGCGCTTACCGATCTGCAAAAAACGATCGCAGAAAAAATCGCAGAAAAAATCGCGCAACCGGTAAAGGTCGGAAGATACGTAGATATCTCGGACTCGCTGCACATCTACGGATCATATTTCGATGAAGCCGCCATAGAAGTTGAAAAAATGAAAGACCCCTCCAGGTCATTCATGGATCGCGCGTGGGAAACATCGCACCCAGCCTTCGATATGATGACGCAGATGGCAAGAGAAAACCTCGAAAAGGATCCCGACTGGTACGCAAAACCAAAGGGATAAAAAAAAGAATTGCCTTGCCGTTGACTGTTAGTTTTTCAAAAACCTTGCCGTTACCCCTGCAAACACCTGGCCTTGCGCGGTTTCTTAAAAATCACTAACAGCTTCACCCGCCAATAACCTCAAAAAACCTCTTGACACACAACATATCGAATATAGCATTAACTAACAACTAGATGTTGGATAATAAAAATTATTTCGACAGTTTTTTCTTTTAACGGATTAAAAATGAGATGCCCATTCTGCAAAGAAGATAGCGACAAAGTCATCGATTCCAGATCGAGCGAGGGCGGACGCGTCATCAGGAGAAGACGACTGTGCCTCTCATGCAAAAAACGCTTCACGACTTACGAGAAGATCGGCGAAAGCTTCAAGCTTAACGTCATTAAAAAAGACGGCTCACGCGTCCCATACGACAGAGAAAAAATGATCGCCGGATTGCAAAAAGCCTGCTACAAAAGACCCGTCTCCGCTGACAAAATTCAGGAAGCCGCTGACAAGATCGAAGAGGCCGTTTTCAAAAACTATGACAAGGAAGTATCTTCGATCTTTATCGGAGAATGCGCAATGAAACAACTAAGAGCGGTTGACAACGTCGCATACATTCGCTTTGCGAGTGTTTACAGAGAGTTTACCGACGCCGGAGAATTCATAGACGAAGTAACACAGGCGATTAACGAACCTACCGATCCGGATCAGCCGGGGCTTTTCTAAAGCGTTTGTCGCTCAAGCCCTAAAGCTGTTTTACATGGAAGTGAAATGGATGCAGGTTAAAGTAATAAAATCTGATGGAAGTTTGGAACAATATCTGCACACGAAGGTGCTGGGAACATTTGCTAATGCGCTTGCGATGATAGATCAGCCGAATGTCTATGCTGCCGAACAATTTGCAGATGCGGTAACGTTCCATCTGTATCGTAAAAAGAGAGCTGCTATAATAACATCGGAGGAGATTCACCTTTTGGTCCAGGCCGTACTAAACGCAACAGGATATGCAAACGCTGCCGTTGCACTAAACGACTTCCACTTAAATAGAAAGGTCAAAAGAAAACGGATCGAGGTCGTAGACGAACACGCCGATCATTTTGATCCGGACCAAAGAACGCCATGGAACAAATCGACTATTGTCCATTGGCTCATGGAAAACAAAAAAATGGACTTACATCTGGCAAGAGCGATCGCATCTTCGGTCGAAGAAAAAGTTTTGAACATTGGAATACTAAGAATTCGGAAAAGTCTGATAAAACATCTTGTGCTTTCGGACATAGATGTTATGCTACAGGCACAAGAGCAGTTATGCGGAAGTTAGAGCACTTGAATAATAACCATGCAGGCTCGGATGCCTGCCTCAGACAGTTGTGGAATGGATTCTGATTGTTGATCGGTACAAGAGAGGTAGAACTTCCAGCCCTCTCTTAGATTAACGGGCTGTCTGAGTTTTGAATAAAAAAAGGGATCGGCCAACGCCGATCCCTTTTTGAGTTTAAACCAACCATCCGCCAAAAGCGGATACCTCAATTTTACATTTTAATCTTTTATCTTTGCATTTTCAAGCCGACCGCCGATCGGTTTGAGCTGCTACATGTTGATAACATCCGGATGTTCCGCAAAATCTTTCCACATAAACCACGAATTGCCGCACTTAACTTTGATCTTAACAATATCGCCTTCTATCAGCATCCGTATCCTGCTTTTATCGAGCAGCATATGATCGAACGCAAGCCCGCCGACCTCATCGAGCCTGACAGCGAGTCCGGGCGAAGCATCAAGTTTTGTCAAAACCGTATTGATCGCCCGCTTAACCATCATCGTCGAGACATTCAGCACTTGGCTATCGGTTGCTAACTGACCTGCGTCATCGGCATATTTACCAAGCGCCGCACGCAGGATCGCTATCTTCTTGACATTATCGTTTGCGTAAGGTTCTTCAAGCGTCTCGGCATCGAAAACATATTCTCCGTCAAACCTCAGCTTGGACGGCTCTACGAAAATACCCGGACGCCAGGCACTGGGAAGTCGCTCGTCGACGAAGAACGCGTACTTGCGAACCGCTGTCAGCTCTTCCTCGTCAAAGACCACCATGTTAAACCAGAATGCCCCTTGAGCCGCATCTTCGCCCCACGACGCGACAACGCTTTCGCTCTGGCTGAGGATCTCGGTTTCGCCTTCACGGATAATATCGAGAATATCAGACGACAAACTAAACTTCAAAGTCGTCAGATAATACCTATCGAAGATCGGCTCCTCCGAAACCCTGGAACTGCACCCCGACAAAAATCCCACCGCCGATGCCAGCAACAATAATAGTAGTTTTGACTTCACCGAAATCCCTTTCCAAATAAAGGACTGCCTTTAGGGCGTGTTGCCCAAACACATTACGGCAAAATAACTTGCCCTTTTGCCCTCTTCGGCGTTAAAAATCCTCGCAAGAGAATAGCTCTTGCTGTGGTTTTTGCCTTGAATAGAACAAAAATTCAAGCCATTTTTCTCGAAAGCCATTTGGGCAACAAGCCCTTTAGGCAGATAATCCGCTGACACTTTTCTTGGCTAAGCAAGTCAATTTTTTATTGCATAACCTGTTATTATCTTAGGGCTATACTTCCTTAGCGTCGACCCACTTCATCATCTTACGAAGCTTACGACCGACATCTTCCAACTGGCTTGCGTGGTCCTTATCGTACAGTGCGTTAAAGTTCTTCAAGCCGCCCCGATACTCTTCGACCCATTCCTTTGCAAACTCGCCGGAAACGATCTCGCCAAGAATTTTCTTCATCTCAGCTTTTGTCTCTGCCGTAATGATACGAGGACCGCGGCTAAGATCGCCATACTCGGCTGTATTTGAAATGCTGTATCGCATATAGCTAAGACCGCCCTGATACATAAGGTCGACGATCAGTTTCACTTCGTGCATGCACTCGAAGTAGGCGATCTCAGGCTGGTAACCGGCCTCTGTCAGTGTCTCGAATCCGGCTTTGATAAGTTCGCTAAGTCCCCCGCAAAGGACGACCTGCTCGCCGAACAAGTCCGTCTCGGTCTCTTCTTTGTACGTTGTCTCGATAATACCGGCACGTGCGCCGCCGATACCGTTGGCCCATGCAAGAGCGATAGCCTTAGCATCGCCGGTTGCATCCTGCTCGACAGCAATAAGGTTAGGAACGCCGCCGCCCTTGACATACTCGCTGCGAACCAGGTGACCGGGACCCTTAGGGGCGATCATAACAATGTTGATGTCCTTGGGAGGAACGATGTACTTAAAGTGAATGTTGAAACCGTGACAGAAACCGAGCGTCTGGCCCGCTGTAAGATGGTCGGCGATCTGGCTTTCATAAATCTTACCCTGCACTTCGTCAGGAAGGGTAATAATGATAAGAGCCGCACCGTCCATCGCCGTCTTAATATCTGACGGGCTAAACCCATGTTCCTTGGCCAGTTTATAGTTGTCAGTACCTTCAAGCTCTGCAACTGAAACTTCGATCCCGCTGTCACGAAGATTCTGGCTGTGTGCATGACCCTGACTACCATAACCGATTACTGCAACTTTTTTGCCCTTCAAACCATCTATCGGAGCATCTGCTTCATAATATATCTTTGCCATAATACTTTCTTTCCTTTATTAAAACTTACTATACTGTCTGCGTCCTGCTTTTTTGCCGCGACATCGCGACCGTCCCTGTTCGAACCATATCTTTAACGCCGTAAGGTCGGCAAGCGTCGATAAACGCCTCGATCTTACTCTCGGGTCCGCAAACCTCAACCATAACATATTTTGAACCTATGTCTACTACTTTTGCACCAAACATCTCGATCAATGCCAGAATTTCTGGGCGTTTCTCAGGGGTTGCAGCTACAGAAAGCAGCATAAGATCGCGTGCAACCATATCATGACCTGCAAAGTCCTGAACCTTGACGATAGAAACTATCTTCGCCAATTGCTTGCGAACCTGCTCGACAACGCGATCGTCACCGACAACAACTATCGTCATTCGACTCAATTTCGGGTCCTCAGTACGACCGACCGCCAAAGAATCGATATTAAACGCCCGCGCCGCGAACATTCCAGCCACATGGGCCAAAACGCCCGGTTTATTTAAAACCAATGCACTTATTATGTGTTTCACGATTATTCTCCTATAAAAATCGGCTTATCGCCGTTCAATATTCATTAAACCCGGCCTTACCCAAACAAGAAACCCTAATTCTGACTCAGCCAGAAATGTTTTATTCATTTGTATTTCGGTCATTACCATTTGTTTAGTCCGCCTCTGGCGGATCGGATTTAGTGCTTAGAATTTGGGCTACAAGCCCTCAAGACATACTTTCGAAAATATCGAGTCCGTCCATCTCATGCAGACCCTTACCTGCTGCGACCATAGGCCAGACGTTCTCTTCCGGATCGACATGGAAATCGATCAAACAGGGACGCGTCTCGGCAAGCATTCGCTCCAGAGCCGCCGGAACGTCAGCCTTTTTGTCACAAACCTCGCCAACAGCACCCAACGCCTTGGCAACGGCGGCAAAATTCGGATTCTTCAAAGAGCTTTGCGAATAACGCTTCCCGTAAAAAAGCTCCTGCCACTGACGAACCATCCCCATATACCCGTTATTAAGCAGGCAAACCTTGATCGGAAGCTCATACATAACCGCCGTAGACATCTCAGTAAGCGTCATATTAAAGCTGCTGTCACCGTCAATATCGATAACCGTAGCATCAGGCATCGCAAGCTGCGCACCTATCGCAGCCGGCAAGCCGAACCCCATCGTTCCAAGTCCGCCGGAACTGATGAACTGACGCGGGTGTTTATATTTATAGAACTGAGCCGACCACATCTGGTGCTGACCGACGCCGGTAGCGATTATCGCATCCCCGTTGGTCTGCCTGCAAAGCTCCTCGATAACATACTGCGGCTTGATCGTCTTGGCCCTGCGGTTATAAGTGAACGGATGTTTCTTCTTCCACTTAGCCAGCATATCGAACCATTCTTTTCGCTCTTTATGCTCAACCGCACCGATAAGCTCGTTCAATATCTCCTTAGCATCGCCAACGACAGGGATATCGACATAAACATTCTTCGATATACTCGCCGGGTCAATGTCAACATGTATGATCTTAGCCTTCTGCGCAAAGGTAGCCAGTTTACCGGTTACCCTGTCTTCAAACCGAGAACCGATAGCGATAAGCAAGTCGCACTCCTGAACGGCATAGTTCGCATACGCAGAACCGTGCATTCCAAGCATATCAAGCGACTCGTCCTTAGTCTGGTCATAACAGCCAAGCCCAAGCAGCGTCGTCGTTACCGGCAGGTTCGCCTTTTCGGCAAAGGTACGCAGCTCGTCGCTCGCTCCTGCCGAAATGATACCGCCGCCTGCATAAACAACAGGACGCTTGGAGTTATTGATCGCCGTAGCTGCAGTCGATATCTGCCTGGCATGCCCGCGGGTACGTACCTTATAGCCCGGCATGTTAATTTCCTTAGGACCCTTCCAGTCAGTCTCGGTAACCTGAACATCGACCGGTATATCGATAAGAACCGGACCGGGCCGACCGGTCGAAGCGATATAGAATGCCTCGCGAATAGTGTCCGCCAGATCGGCAACATCCTTAACAATGACATTATGCTTAGTCACCGGACGAGTGATGCCCGTCGTATCGGCTTCCTGAAACGCATCGTTACCGATAAGCGTCGTGCGAACCTGACCGGTGATCGCAACTAAAGGTATTGAATCCATCATCGCAGTCGCCAATCCCGTTACAAGGTTCGTAGCACCCGGACCGCTCGTCGCAACAATAACGCCAACCTTACCCGTCGCACGCGCATAAGCATCGGCCATATGACAACCGCCCTGCTCATGACGAGGAATTATAAATTTAATCGGTGAGTCGTAAAGCTTATCGAACAACGGCAAAACAACACCGCCAAGATAGCCGAACATAACTTCGACCCCCTGCTCGACAAGAATATCGACAATGATTTGACTGCCCGGTTTACGGATTGTCCCGGCGCCAGGCGCGCCAGAGGATGACTTCTTTCCCATGCTAAAACTCCTATCCTGAAAAACTTCGGGCGCCCTTTTTAAGGCTCCCTGATTATGTTATCCCGGGTAAGACAGCTTTTACTGGCCTTTCCGATATACCAATCAAAGCAGCTACGAGCCGCAAGAACCGACAATACCGGCGTCTTTTGCCACGCCATCATCCCGATACCACAAGCTTATATACATCCGTTGTGTCTCAGAACCGAACCTGCATCTTGTAAATGCAGATCCATAAGTCCTTATAGTATAACAACAAACAGCAATTTGTCAACCCCTTACATCAGACTTCGATCTCAATTAACCGCCGCATTACACCTTAAAATCGGCATATCGAACGAAAATCGTCCATTTTTAAGGATGGGGATCAGTGAAAAAAAATTACATTTTTCTACAACTCCCCATATTAAAATCCAATCTCAAAATAATTTTTGCCCAATCCCCTAAAAATGCCTGTAAGTTTACCAAAGCACTCGATATACTTATTTGATTAAGCTAAGTCGTTTTGGGATGGGATTTAAAACAGTGAAAACATACGGCCTGACAAAAAACTTGTCAGCTGGTATGAAAGTGATTTGTATTTATGCCAACTCGATAACTCATAAAAAACATGCATCCTCTGTGATTTTATCCATAACAGCCTGCCTCCTTTTCGCATCAACATTAGCGATCGCTGAATTCGACCAAAAGACAACTGACCCGCTTGGAAATTTCACTCCTGAACCCAACTCTGTACCCACCCACACATGGTTGATCTGGACAGCCGGAATAATAGCCGCTGCCATCTTACTGCTCATCTTCAACGCACGCCTAAGGTACGCTGTTAACCTGCGAACAAAAGAAATAGAACTCGCCAACCAAAACCTAAGAGCATCTGAACAGCAGCTTCAATCTTCGAATCAACAACTGGTAGCGAATGAACAACAACTAAAGGCTTCTAACCAGCAATTAAGAGCCCACGAACTTGAACGAGAAAAAATATTAAAAACTCTCGAAACTAAAAATAAAGAACTCCAAAGCATCGTCTACGTCGCATCACATGACCTAAAGTCTCCCATCGTAAACATCAACGGATTCGGAAACCTGCTCTGGCAAAGCTGTGAACAGGCTCTAAACATAATACAAAATAAAGAAATGCCGTCAGACGAGAAGATCGAAAAAATGGAACCGATCTTCACTGACGATATCTACGAATCGCTGGAGTTTATATCCGCAGGAACCAGAAAATCCCAAAGCCTGCTTGATGGACTCCTAAAGGTCTCACGAGCAGGAAGCATCGAGATCGACATACAACCGCTTGATATGAACTCTCTGGTCAATACCATAAAAAACACCGTAGAGTACCAGCTAAACGAAAAGAACATAGAGATAACCATCGAACAGCTTCCAAGCTGCCTTGGCGACAGCGACCAGATCAACCAGGTATTCAGCAACCTGATCGACAACGCGATCAAATATCGCCATCCGGATAGAGATGGAAAGATCAATGTCTCAGCCAAAACGGGAAACGGATACGCCGCATATTGCATAGAAGATAATGGAATAGGAATTGATCCTGATCATCAGGAAAAAGTATTCGAACTGTTCCACCGCCTAAACCCAGACAGCACAGAAGACGGTGAGGGGATCGGTCTGACCATTATATCGAGAATACTAAACAGGCACGACGGGCATATTACCGTAGAATCGCAACCCGGCGAAAACAGTAAATTCTACGTCACACTCCCAACCGCGTAGAGGTTAGTCTGAAAATACGGAATTGAAAGAATGTTCTGTTGAAAATCGAATCACGAATCACGATCTAAGCCGCTTCTTTATAGAACAACGTAAGCAACGCCACCGAATCGTCAAGACTGATAGACATCTCTATACTCTCGGCGCCTTCACCGATACTATTGCTCAACTCGCTCCCACTGACAACCATAGGTATCGAAACCTGAACATCACCGATAACATCAAGCAGGTTCGCCTTCACAGAACCAAGAACCATATTAGCGATCTCGCCGATCGCATCCCGGATCTCTTCATCTGAAAGCTCCTCGGCACCCTGGGTACCAAGCATGTTGTTGGCGATGATAGCAGCGGTTTCCATGCCGCAGCAAAAACCAAGACAGCCGTCATAGCTACCCTTAAAAGTGATAGAACTCATAAGTGCAGGCGACTCGATAACCTCGTAGTTATCGTTGCATTCTTCGACCTCCATATAGATCATCGTCTCGAAGACATCGCGTGTCCCCATTACCAATGCTTCACTAAATACATCCTGTCCTACCATGGCGATAACCTTTTGGTTTGCTAATGTAAATGACTTATGATTACATTGTTTATCGTCATTAAAACACGCTGCCTAAACCTGTTTCCTTATTTCACGCCAAAAAATGCCTTGTTCGGCAACCCAACAAACACCAACGTCCGATATTACCGCACTGGCCAAAACACTGCATCGCCATTTTCGCCCCACATCTTTTTATTGCCGTTTTCCCTGGTCCCATACTCGCCGTCGTCATCGATGAAATTATTGCTTACACTATAAAGCATAAACCCGTCATCGCTTTTCTTATAAACCAACCCAACATCGCTATAAGGATCCATCGGTACACTTTGCAAATACCCCGCTTCGACTAATGCCTCTAAGCTCACCGGCAGATTACCCTTTTCCTTGTCATACCGAAGCAACGCAACAACCGCCAGAGTACTTTCATAGTTTGCTCTGCTCTTATAGTGATGATCGCTAACCTTTTCGATAGCAGGAACTAACTCTTTGATAAACATATACCTGAAACTAAGGTCTTGTAAACGATCATCTAACTTTTTAATGTTTCTCATCTTTCTTTGATGGGGAGTATATTGAGTTAAGCTCTCAAGATAATCGTACAACTCATTGCCTTTGGCCAACGTCTCATTACGCCTGGCAAGCACAACTCCTACCGCCCCAATTGCTATATCCTGAACAAAACCGGCCAAACCTTCCTCATCTTCAAACCAGGATACGTCAAAATTAAAAAGCATAACGCCCATCTTCTCTGGTACCAGATGCCCTCCGCCCGGACCGCCTTTGGTATACATGTGCTGAACACAATCCAGAAAGAACAGCCGTTCTCCTGCCATATTGATTTCAGGATAGCCGTCTGCGTATATTTCGGCTAGCTGTTCGTAAAGTTGTTTAAGCACACTTGGCGAAACCTCTTTTTCAGCGACTATTTCTGTTATAACCTTGTGTCCGATGCGTTCCATTGCAATGCCGACCAACTGTTCTATCAGAGTTAAATTGCCCTTAAGATGCTTACCGGCCATTATAATTGATATGCCCTTACTTAGTCCCTCTTTAACTCTCCCTTGCTCTGCATCTATCAGAGCGTTCCATGCGCCAACCTTGCATATGTTTTTCACAGCCGACAAATGCGGCAGCAAAATACTTAAAGTCCATTTATCTTCTTTTCGCTCAACTCCCTCTCCACAGCCATATTCCCTATACGCATAAGGCTTGCCGGAGCCTTTTACAAATTCATCCCATGCGGGCCTGTTATCGTTTAGCCATTTATAAAAAGCTGTTCTTTCTTCATCGCTCAGTTTTTCAAGATCACCTGTCAGACCGTATTCAAACTTCATATCTTTGCTTGTCTTGTTTACTTGCTCATCGGCGGAAACATATAATCCTCCCACGTTCTCATAATTAGCCCAGCCGTTGTCAACGCTCGCCACCCCAGGCCGATTCATCTTGTTAAGCACTTCAAGATAATCGACGCTTATCTCCGGCTTGCCATTAATAAACCAAAGCATATAAACAAAGAACAAAACAAAAAATATTCCGATCCCCTTCATGCAACCGATGATGGTTTTTTTCCACAATGGTCTGTTTCGTTTTTTCCCCCGCCGGATCAGTATCGCCAGCATCCTGGCATCGCCGAAGTTTTCTATAAGTTCTTTAGCTGTTTGTTCTTTATTCTCATCGGCGCAGCCTTTCAGCGCATCTGCAAAGTGCCCGTCAAGTTCCTGGCGAACCTCCGCGCGTATCTTCTTTTTATACCGCATCTTCTTAATAACAGATTCGATATACGCGTTTACAACGTCGGGCAGATTCTCTTGATTTTCCATAATTCTTCCTCGATTATTTTTTCGGACCGCCACCCATTGGACCCATCTTTCCCATCACCATAGGTTTAACAGGGATCACTTCACCCGTCATGCTCCGCCTCGGCCAGAATATAATATCCCCGCCCTTATCTCTTTTAGGAAACTGTATGACATTACCGTTTTCACGTCGAAGTATCATACCGCCATCATCTATTAGATCGGGCCCTGCGCTATAAAGCACAAACCCCTCATCAGTCTGCTTATAACTTAACGCCCCGTCGCTAAATGGATCCATTGGAACACTTTTTAAATAACCCGCTTCGACAACATCGCCAAGACTTGATGGCAACCTACCCTTTTCCTTTTCAAATCTCAATACCGCTATCGTCGTAATAAGTCCATCCCTGTCGACCCGCAATCTCCAACTAAACTCTGAAACCCTTCCAAACCCCGAACCAAGAATTTCCATCAGATGAATATTGCTATTAAAATTATCCCACCTGATCTCAAGAGGTTCATTTACACTCTGCCACGGCGTTCTCTCAAGCAATCTATGTGTGTCATCATAGAATCTGTCGATTTGCTTTAAAACCTCCCTGCGATCAGGAGCACTAACTCCAAAAAGAATTTTAATACCACTCTTCCAGTCAGTCATTGCAAGGGGAATGCCCTTTGGCAAAACCCTTCCCGAACCGTTTCCGTCATCGGTAAACGACCGCTGAACCATGTCGTATAAAAAGACCTTTTCCGCTTTAAAATTCACCCTGCCTTCGCTCTTGGCAAACTGCTTTTCAAGATTACCGTGTATATATTGCAATTGCATTTCAGACAACTCGACCCTGTCTATTATCTCATACATTACAGAATGACCAATCGCCTCAATCGCAATGCCAACCAGCTGCTCTATCAGCAATCCTTTACCTATTTGCCTGGCACCAAAATCCTGCAAAACCATAGCATCGTTTACAGCACCGTCAATATCGCCATCGTAAGCCTTTAACAAAATTCGTTTCTGCATTCGCTGTCCAAACCGTTTACATTTATTTAATAATGGCATGACTCCTTCCATAACCCCTGACACAAAAACATCGCCATGCATATCATGAGGATTGATAGGCTCAACTGTATAGTTAACCCAATAATAGGGCTTGTCCAACGCCTCTATAAACTTATCTATCGCAGCCTCGTTTACCCGAACATAATTTTTCGTAAGCTCCAGTTCTTCGTCACTCATATCGCCCGGCCAGTTTTTAAGAATGTCCGACGCCTCTGTATATTGATCGCTAAGCAGTTCTGATGCTTTTAAAATATCGTCCCAGGCATTTAGCGATTCGTCTTTACCCCCGCTTACCTTTTCGGTAAGCCATTGCGCATAATCGACGCTTATTGTAGGCCTGCCCGCTGCCATATATCCGCCACGAAACAGCACAAACAAAATTAATATACCGATTACTTTAAGTGTTTTTATTATCGCTTTTTTCCACAAAGGCCTGTTTCGTTTTTTCCCCCGCCGGATTAGTATCGCCAGCATCCCGGCATCGCCGAAGTTTTCTATAAGTTCTTTGGCTGTTTGTTCTTTATTCTCATCGGCGCAGCCTTTCAGCGCATCTGCAAAGTGCCCGTCAAGTTCTTGGCGAACCTCCGCACGAACCTTTTTCTTATACCGCATCTTCTTAATAACAGATTCGATATACGCATTTACAACTTCAGGTAAATTATCATCCATGGCAAACATCCTTAACAGGGCCAACTCAGGTTTTCACAAACACTAACTAGGCCGGCTGTAATCCGCCGCTGATACCGAAGACCAGGCGAACGCCTTCTTGTAATTTTGTCCACTGATCCTTTTTGGCCTTTAGCTGGGCCTTACCTTCGCCGGTGATCGAGTAGTACCTGCGTTTGCGTTTGCTCTCGTTGGTATCCCACTCGGCGGTGACAAGTCCTTTGGCTTCCAGGTTATACAGCAATGGATAGAGCGTACCCCTGCCGAGTGTTAGCACTCCGCCGCTGCGTTGCTCGATGGCTTCGCCAAGCTCGTAACCGTACATCTTGCCACGACTTAGCACTTCCAGCACCACTACTGGCGCTACGCCTTTTAATAGTTCCCGTTCGAATTTCATATTTATTCTCCTAAAAGTCCGTTGCTTTGTTTTATATAGTATGTAACACAAACTATGTAAAGTCAAATAGTTTTTCATTTTTTTTCGTTCGAGATGCTGATCTCAATGTTTGTTGTGTGCATTTTTGTAATAAATTTGTGTCCCATTTCTTGTCATTTCATGTTCCTAAATTGCGCATATTTGTGTTTTTTTGTTCATAATTGTGTTTTTTTGCGTTTTTTGGTCATCGTTTTTAGCTTAAAAACGCATGTTTCCTTGTTTTTGGCCCAAAAAGGACTATGTTTTTGAAAATCACGAAAATTTCAGTTTTCGTGATTTTAGTTCGTAGTTCATAGTTCATAGTTCGTAGCCCTTTCTCCCCTTCGGGGTCGCTTCGCTGGGCGATGAAACACCCTTAAGGGTGATAACCGCTGGTACTTTTGTTGCCTAAACAAAACACAGCTAAAATGAATGTTTTCCATCCATCTTTGCACCCATTATTTCATCGCGTGGAGGCCGACTGAAGTCGGCACTTTTATCCCAGGGTGGCGCTTCGCTGACCCTGGGCTGTTATATGTAACCCTTTCAGGGTTGATGGAATTTTACTTTTTAAATAACTGCATTTTCCGCATGGGCAAACAAGTTGCCCATCCTACGGAACTAATCGTGATTCGTGATTCGTGATTCGTGACGCATACAGCGTCTTTCAGCCCTCCAAAGGCGGATTTTCAACCTCTGGCTGAACTTGGGTTTCTTGGCTGCTG
>JAGLHQ010000111.1 GCA_023143375.1 Planctomycetota bacterium | reverse complement strand
GTAGATCGCCTGCCCGTCAAGTTGTATTGGCGCGATGTGGCGTTCCAATAAAATCCGAGGCGAAAATTTTGAGAGCAGCTCTTTTGAAGAGCAGCACCCATCAAGTGTTTCAAAGTAAGGACATTGCAGTTCGTCTGCAAAATGGCGCAAGAGCTGCCCTTCGGATAATTCACCCGATGCCAGCAGCGATTGCAGAAAATTATCACCGTTAGACAAAAACTGACGAACCCGATCAAGACCGGCGCCCGTCAGTATTTTTTTATCTTTTAAACTCGAAAGAATTTTATCCATTGCTTTTCATCGTTATAAATTGCATACTTCTCAGTCACTTAGCAGACACTGTTACTCAAGCATGCCCGTCATCACCAGCAACGCTTCCTGCTTGACCGTCAAAACTTCTTTCAGCTTTTGTTGAGTGATTACCAGTTGCTGTTTGTTCTTTTCGCGAGCTCCTCGCAATGCAGCCAGTTTGGCTTTGATCTCAGCAGTCGAGGGGGCCTCTTTGTCAAGTGTCTTCTGAAGGTTATCTGAAGCTATTTGGACCGGTTCTGTCGGCGTTGTGGCTTCTTCTCGACCGCCACGGCGACCACGCCCGAACAGGCTCCGCATGCCATTGCTCCTGCCATTTTGTGAAAGCTCCATGACTTTTTCAAGACGAGGCTTAATGACTGTCCATTCCTTGTCGGTTGCTCCCATACGCTCTTTAAGCATCTCCACCATGCGTTCCTGCATTTGGCCGCGATCAAAACCACCTCGGCCTCTACGATCCCGCTGGCCTCTGTCTTGACCACGCTGGCCTCTGTCTTGACCTCGCTGGTTGTCTTGACGAGTCGGTTTTGGTTCTTCAGCAGCATAAAGAAAAGAAACCATTAAAGCTAATAATAAAGCGATCCCCAATGTTCTTTGCAGTGTTATCGATTTTCGCATACTACTTTACTCCTTATTTTAAGCCATAAGATATTTTGTGAATACAGGAAGCCAACATTGACATTTCTGCTGTACGCGTTCCGCGAAAGTCTGCCAATAAGCCGCAATGTGCTATTATTACGTTTATTTCCAGCTTAATTATCTTTATCAGACGTGTTTCAGGGGCGATTTATTGCAGAAAAAGGATGTATTGCAGAAAAATATAAGAGCTGATAACCAATCTGCACCACTTTTATATGATTGTAAATGCACAACATCGGAAGTTATTAGATCAGAAACCGAGGGTTAGGGGCTCGAATCCCTTCGGGCGTATTCAAAAACGCAGGTTTTCATGAGCATTTTCAATTCTGGGCCTGTATAGGCCTGCCGGGGCCTGTCGGTTTTTGTGTTTCGGATATTTCATTTTCAACTTTAGCTGCTCTAATCGGTCAGCATTTTTCTGTGGACAGCCTTGTAAGTGTGATCGGATATATAATACTTTGGGCAACATTAATTAAATGGACAATGAAATAAGCATGTTCAAGAAGTATAGTCGCTTCCTCGCGCGTGCGCGCGGGAGCGAAGCATTTAGTCAAGGCCAAAAAAGCTTTAGGCGAATTGCTTAGTAGCTACGGTTTTGGCTTCTATGTCATTAGATAGGCCTCTAACGGTCGTTTACGCGGCAACCTGATCCAGGCAGCGTGGAGTTGGGTTTTGCGTGATGTTGAAGCGAAGAGATGTTTTTGGAGAATTTGTGACAACTGCGGCGGTCTCAAGCAGAAGGCTATTGTAGCGATGGCCAGGAAGATGGCCTCATAACAGGCGCAAAGGGAAGAAGAAAGTTTGGGATCGCTCTTAAAAGAATGTGTGGTCGTGGTTGCTGGTGAATATTTCTCTTTCGATTTTTCCTACGTAGAACCTGCCGTCGTTTTGGATGAAGTTTATAATGGTATCGAGTTGTTTGTGGGCGAACCCTCCTTCGTTGGCGACGACGGCTATTCCTATGACTGCGACTTGTTTGCTGTCTTGAGCGTCAACTTCTGCGACGGAGGCATTGAACCGTGATCTAAGCCTTTCGACGGCGCTTTTTACGATCTTTCGTTTGGCCTTTAGTGAGTCTACGCCGTGCAGGTGAAAGATTATTGTCAGTAGTCCTATTGTCATTTAGCCCCTCGGGTGGAACTGTTTGTGAATACTTTTTAAACGGTCCTGATCGACGTGCGTGTATATCTGTGTCGTTGCGATGTCGGCGTGTCCGAGCATCTCCTGAAGGCTTCTAAGGTCGGCGCCGCCTGAGAGCAGATGCGTCGCAAAGCAGTGCCTTAACGTATGGACGGTTAGCCCTTTCGGCATTCCGCTTCTTATCGCGTATTTTTTTACGATTCGCCATATCTCTACCCTGTCAAGCTTCCTGCCGGTCCGTGAGATGAAAGCATAATTTTGGCCGGGTGTTTTTGGAAGTTCGGGTCGAAGCGTTTCAAGATATTCTTTGACAGCCGAAATAGATTTCTTGTTCATCGGTATTATGCGTTCTTTTTTCCCTTTGCCGATACATCGAACATATCCTATAGAAAGGTTCAGGTCCTTTACGTTAATTCCTGCGATCTCGCTTGCCCGCATCCCGGTTGAATATAGAGTTTCGAGTATCGCCTTGTCTCGATAATAATACGGGTCATGTTCCTGATCCGGCGATTCGAGCAACTCCATGATTTTCCGTTTGTCGGCGATGACAGGAAGTTTTTGCCATCTTTTCGGTCCGTCAATGACATCGAAAAAATCGGTGTCGATGTTTTTAAAAAGCAGTGCGTGGCGAAACATCATTTTTATCGCCATAAGCGCCCGGTGTATGGTTGATTCCACTAGTCCGTCTTTGCTGAGTTTTCTTAGATAATCGTAAATATGCTGCGGTTTGACTTGTTTGATCTCCGAGATACCCTGAGTTTTACAGTGTTTTGCAAATTTTAAAAGGTCCCTGCCGTAGCCGAGCAATGTGTTTTGTGAAAGCCCGGCTTCTATGTCCATGTAATCGAGAAAACGCCGGATATTGTCTCCCATTGGCACAGAGGACAGCCGGCCTCGCAGATTGTAAAGTTGATTGTCAGTCATACGGTTATATCGGCAGATAAAGCCGTGCTGCATTAGGTTGGCCCGGTCAGGCCCGCGATCTGGCAAAAAATACCGCTAATAGACGTCAAACCGCCAAAATGCCTCTTGTGGTTATCGACTAACAAGTATATAATTTGCCAAAACCGTTTATGGTGAAGGGATCGATTATGGATATGGTTAGGATCACAATATTTTCGTTGCTGTGTATGACTTTTGTCTGCGGATGCGCCGAGGAGGTTACTCTCCCGCCGAGCGAGCCGCTTTGTCTGGCGCCTGCTGACAGGACGCAGATAATGGAAATTGCCGAAGATATTCTTGTGCGAATGCATTTTGTTATAGAAAAATACGATGTCGATGCCGGTTTTATAAAAACCAAGCCGTTAAGCGGGGCACAGTATTTTGAGTTTTGGCGGAAGGATAACGCAAGCACCGTAAACGCCGTCGAGGCAAATCTGCACAGCCTTCAGCGGTCCGTACAGTTGGGTATCGCTGACAATGCGCAGGGGCTTTGTCTTAAATGCGACGTCAATGTCAAAAGGCTCTCTATACCGGAGGAAGAATTTTTGCGAATGTCCCAGATGGGCGGGATGTTTACGTCGGGAAGAGCATTTAAAATGTCACTAAGGTTGGACGAAGAAAAAGCAGAAGAGATGACATGGATCGATCTCGGCCCCGATCCTTCGCTCGAACGAAAGATACTTAGCTTGATAGAGCAGAAGCATTACAGTATGGAAGGAAAGTAAGAGATGAAAGTTTTGGTCGCCGGCGGTGCCGGATATATCGGTTCTAACATGACATTTATGCTGGCCCAAAACGGTCACGAACCGGTGGTCTATGACAATCTCAGCAAGGGGCACAGGGCGGCTGTTAAGGACGCTCGGTTCGTTCTCGGCGATCTTAACGATCGTCACTTGCTGGTTAAAACATTACAGGAGCACGACATTGAAGCGGTGATGCATTTTGCTGCGTTTATCGAGGTTGGCGAATCGGTTTCCGAGCCGATGAGGTATTACCAGAACAATTTCTGCAACACTCATAACCTTCTCAGTGCTATGGAAGATGTTGGCGTCGATAAATTTGTCTTCAGCAGTACCGCTGCTGTTTATGGGATGCCTGATACGATCCCGATCACCGAGGAAATCCTTAAACAGCCGATCAACCCTTACGGCGAAAGCAAATGGGCGGTCGAACGACTTTGCTGTTTTTTATCGGAGGCTGACAAACTTAATTATGCGGCGCTTAGATATTTTAACGCCTGCGGTGCCGGGCAAAACGGAACCATCGGTGAGGACCACAGCCCGGAATCTCACCTTATCCCGCTGATCATTCAGGCGGCAATGGGTAAACGAGAGGACATCAAAATATTCGGTACCGATTATCCGACAGACGATGGTACTTGCATAAGGGATTACATACACATTGACGACCTGTGCAAGGCGCATCTGCTGGCACTGGATAAGCTGGGCAGCGAAAAGCAGCAGGTTTACAATCTCGGCAACGGAACGGGCTATTCGGTTCGCCAGGTGATAGATACAGTAAAGAAAGTTTCGGGGAAAGATTTCAAGGTCACAGAAACCGACAGGCGTGCGGGCGATCCGCCGGTGCTGACGGCTGATGCGGCAAAAGCCAGAACGCAACTCGGTTGGCAAACAGATTATCCGGAACTGGAAAAGATAGTCGAAAGCGCCTGGAAATGGCATAGTGAAAATCCTAACGGATATGACGATTGATTTGGTAGAAAGTAAACGATGGAAACAGAATGGATATCTGACAGTTTTGATTTCGAGCAGTTGATTCTTGCAGGCGATGTTGGCGGGACGAATGCGAGCATTGCTCTTGTCGGACGGATCGGCAGTGATTTTAAGATAATCGTTAAATGTTTATTTAAGACGGACGATCTTCCGGACTTTCCGAGGTGCCTTGAGCTTACGCTGGAAGAGATCCGCACAAAGGACACGGGGCTTAAGCCCGATCTTTGCTGTGTTAGCGGGGCAGGGCCCATAGAGAATAACTTTTGCAAGCTCTCAAACAGTACGTGCGATGTTGACGGCGCCGAGATCGAAAAAAGGATCGGCGTAAGGACGCTTGTGATAAACGATTTCGCTGCGATCAGCTACAGCCTGCCTTTGCTTGACGTGGGTAACCCCGAGCAGATAACGCCGCTTACGCACATTGACGGTTCACTTCCGGAGCAGTCCGGCAGCGTTCATGCTGTCGCAGGCGCAGGAACCGGCATGGGTGTCGGTTTCCTCATCGAGCATCAAGGCAAATCGATCGCGTATCCGTCCGAGGGAGGACACATCGCGTTTTCCTCTTACGACGAAGAATCGCGTCAGTATCATGAATACGTCGCTTCGCTGGAGGGCGAACTTACCGAAGCGGAGCTTTTCGTCGCCGGGTCCGCTATCGCCAGGATTTTCGGTTTCTTTAAGGACGTTAAGAAGGTTCCGATCGAAGGTGTTCTCGCCGAGATAGATGCTCTTGACTATTCGGATAAGCCGGCTGCGATCTCGAAAAACGCCGACGACAATGAAGTTTGCGGAGACATTATGAGGTTGTTCGTAAAGATGTACGGCCGATTCGCAGGTGATGTTGCCTCGCTGCTTATCCCGACAAGGGGGATGTATTTGGCAGGCGGTGTTGTTACGAAAAATGAAAAGCATTTCACCGACGACGATCTGTTCATGAAATATTTTGAAAATTGTTATCACCCGAACATCCAAAAGGTGCTGAAAAAACTGCCCGTCTACATAATAAAGGATTATTCGGTTTCGTTATACGGTGCAGCCAACGCAGCGTATTGTCTGATGATGTAAAAGTTTAAGTTTTGGAGAGTTTGCAATATGTTAAAAGTATTTGTCGATGAAGCTAAGAACGGCCAACCCGTTTTTATTACAGATGTAAGAAACGCATTTACAGAACTTGATAAAAAGCAAACGATGAGTTGCGTTCTGGAACTTGTCGATGGCAGCATTCGCGTGTTTGAGTTGAATATTCCTGCCCTTGACGGTACCGATGACGAGCAAGCAGAGTTTGTAAAGTCTTATATCAGTGCCGAAATTTATAATATACTTTCTGCTCTTGGCGGAAAGAAAATGACGATCTATCTCGATACGTCGTCTAAGCCGTTGGTAGCTCTTGCAAAGGAACTTGACGAGGTATTCTGCATTAACATGGACCGTTCGAAAAGAAAACGATACGGCAAATGTGTCAATGTTATCGACAGGATGCTGGGTGCTATCGTAGGTGCCGATGCAAAGTTTGCGTTCGTTATAGAAGATGCCTCCGATATGGGCGATGTCTGCGATACGGAACCTGTAGGTAAAGGCGATGTCGATATATTCAAAAAAGTATCACAGGACATAAACGGCAAGGTCATCTGCGGCCTTGACATTGGCGGAACCGATATCAAAGGCGCCATGGTCGTCGATGGCAATCTTTGCTGCCTGAAAGAATACGACTGGTTTCCCGAGAGCTTTACCCTTGCAGAGCAGCTAAACGATCCGATCTGTATGGTCGTAAGGCTAATGCGCGTGCAGGTCTCGCTTAATGTTTACGAGGGGCTTAGCTTGGAGGATAAGATACTCATACAGCAGGAGCTTACGAGGGCGATGCACAAAGATGCGGCTTACGATGATATAGCCAAAGTCGTTAAGAGTGTTGAACAAACGCTAAAGGGTAACCTGATAGAGGTCGACGCTGTCGGTCTTTGTTTCCCCGACGTTGTCGTAAAGGACAAGGTAGTTGGCGGCGAAGCAACCAAGACACGAGGCATGAGGAACAACAAAGACATTGATTACGAAAAAGAGTTCTTCAAGATCACCGAGCTTGACAAGCAATTGCTAAAGATCTGCCGTAAGGGCGGAGTGGTTAAAGATACCAACGACGGGCCGATGGCGGCTTTTACCGCTGCTGTCGAGATCGCCGCATCAGATGCCGCCGATACTATCGCCGATGGCGTATTTGCCCATACACTTGGCACAGAGCTTGGCACCGGTTGGGTCGATGGCTGTGGGAATATCCCGGAGATACCTTTGGAATGTTACAATCTTATTATCGATCTGGGCGATTTTGTTGCCAGGGAGT
>JAGLHQ010000110.1 GCA_023143375.1 Planctomycetota bacterium | reverse complement strand
CTCAGGTCATAAGTGAATTTGTTGAGTGTATTTTTTTGCTTATAACCAAGCCCTATCTCAGCGCCGTTTGTCTCCAGTATTTTGCCACTGAGAAAATAACCCAGTTTGCCGTCCCTGTTGGAATAATTGAAACTGTTGGTGTGTGTGTTATTGCTTCCAAAAGAATATCCCAGGCCAAGAACAGGTTTTTCAGTGATAGGTTTTGTGATGATATTGATCACGCCGCCCATGGCGTTGCTTCCGTAGAGAACGCATGCGGAACCTTTTATTACTTCAATCCTTTCGACCATTTCTAAAGGGATCAGATTCAGATTGACACCGGTGTGGATATGTTCGCTTTTAACTCTTTTGCCATCTACGAGGATCAGGGTGTACTGACCTGACAGCCCACGAAGCATGGCTGTGCTTCTTCGTGCGGCTCCGTTTAAGGCTCCACCTGAAATTGTAACACCCGGCACCCATCGCAGGGCATCAGAGAGAAATTGAACGCCGGATCTTTCGAGTTCTTGACGGGTTATCACGGTGGTTTCAACCGGCATGTTCTTTAGGAAATGCGGTGTTCTCGTACCTGTAACTACGATAGGATCGAAGCGATGAGTACGCGATGCTTCATCCTGACTTTCCTGTTCAGCGGCAAAGAGACAGCCGCTGCAAACCATAAAAACAACAACATTAACAACAATACTTTCTGCCCTCATTACAACATCCTCCTTAATTAACAATACTTTCTGCTTTTACAACGACACCTCCTTTAAAAGTATCGACGTCAAGTGCTTCTTGAGGTAAGACAGGATTTTCCATATCCCTTGTATACCTCGGCTTGACTTCATTGGACCAGGCCTAATCCAATAATTACACACTTAATATAGCCGAATTAGCGAAAAGTGCACCTCTCCATATTGGAAAAAAATATACCAAATTGGCAAACTCTGAGGCCAGAGGGCTTGTGAAAGTAGTCAGATTAAATCTGAACCCGAAGGAAGGATGTTAGAGTAATATATTATGTTTTGTTATTGACGTAGCCAAATTCACTACACTGCTAAAGCCGGACTTTTCAAGAATATTTGCACGGTGAAATGCGACAGTTCTTCGGCTGATGTCGAGTTTATGTGCGATCTGTTTATCGGAATCCCCATTTACCAGCAGCTTCAATACGTCTGTATCCCGATCTGTTAAAGCAGACAGGGTCTCTTGCAAATGATTGCGGCCCCGCCTTTTCGATCTTTCTGCGTTGCAGGTGCCAAGGGCCTTTGTGATACTTTCCAATAGAGCCTGCTCTCTAAACGGCTTTTCGAGGAAATCGACAGCCCCTTTGTCAATAGCCTCCAATGCCATGGGTATGTCACCGTGGCCGGTTAGTATTATGGTTGGAATATAAATGCTATCGTTGGCTAGCTTTGCCAGCAGTTCCATTCCGCTAATCCCGGGCATACGAATATCGAGGATTAGACACTCGATAGGACTCTTTGTGTATTTCTGTAAAAATTCATCTCCAGAGACAAACTGATTAGCCTTGTGGCCCATAGCATCGACAATTTCACAAATAATATCTCTGATCGGCTTATCATCATCCACTACCGAAATTACTGCCTGCTGGTGCATTTTACTATCCATAATTTACTACCTGCTAATTAACCTTATGTACCGGCAATGAAAAATAGGATGTCATTCCATTGCTGTCATTGGCCTGAAGACCGATCCTTCCACCCAATGACTCGATTATTGAACGACTTATCGATAGGCCGATCCCCAGCCCGTCAGTTTTTGTAGTATAAAATGAATCGAAAGCAGAATGTACTTCGTCTGGGTCCATCCCCATGCCACTGTCGCTGATCCGCAACTGGGCATTTCCTTGTGCTTCTGTTGTTTTTATTAATAGGTAACGCTTATCTTCAGGAGTTTCATCCAGAGCGTCGATAGAGTTGTTAATCAAATTTACGATTACCTGCTCAACCTGCACAGCGTCTACGTTAACATCAAGTACATCATCAGACAGATCGAGCTGAAGTTTGATCATTTTTTGCCGTACCTCGATCTGGAGCAGTTCGAGAGAATTGTCAACCAATGCATTAAGAGAAACAATTTGCTTTCCAGAAGTGCCTTTATGAACATGCTCTCTGATACGTGAAATTATTTTGTTTGCGCGGTCGGCCTGCTTGACAATAATTTGCATTTTATCGATGACAGTATCAATGTTTTGACTGCCGGATTTCAGCAGTTTCTCGCTTCTTTCGGCCTGTGCCAGCATTACGCACAAGGGCTGGTTAATCTCGTGTGCAAGGCTTGATGCCATCTCACCTATCGAGTTTACTCTGGATATATGTGCGACCTCCAATTGATGCATATGAGCTTTTTGAACGGCCTGTTTTCGCTCTGTGATATCCCTTCCATTAACAACAAAACCATTAATATCCCCGTCCGTCCCAATAAACGGAGCATAGTTAGTTGACATGAACCGTAAACCATGCACGGGAAACTCAAACCAATCCTCGCAGTTGACTTTATTCCCTTCAAGGCAACGGCCGGCATTTGGTTTTATTATAGTCTCAAAGAATTCTTTACCAAATACCTGGGAAACTGTGTGACCGACAACCTGATCCTTATTCATGCCAAACGCTGCCAGGTATGCCTCGTTAGTGGTAAGGTAAACAAAATTTGTGTCCAGTACAGCTATCATATCGGTCGAGCTGGAGACAATACTTGCATATTGAAGCAATTCTTTTGTACTTGACAATCGCCACCGTTTATATCGAAGGAATACAATGCCTGTAATGATCGATGAACCCAGACAAAGCACGATCAACAGGTACTGCACGGTTTGGAACAATTGCAATTCCTTAGCCCCATCGAGGTCGATCGTTTTTTCTATCTCATCTGTTTTTTCGAGGACACTATTGAATACAGCGTCAAAATGCTCGGTCATGCCGGTTGCATTATCAGATCGCGAAATATTTGCCAGCCTCTGCTCTGCCATCGTCCGAAAATATGATATCCGTTGCAAAACATCCTCGACATCACTGCGAGGTATATGGTCGCTTTTAAGCAGAGATCGCCCATGGTGCCGGCAGCGGTCCATGTGCTGCCAGACTGTAGAAATATTTTTATTGCTATCACCGCCGATGATTTCTTCCAGGCATAGATTGGCCAATGCGATTTCAAGTTTGATCATCTTTATAGCGATCCGTTGCGGGTGATATACGGTCGACATGTGATTGCCTACATATAACGAATAGAGCACAGTGGCAAAAATCAGAAAAGCCAGAACAATTGTCACAGAAACCAAGTATTGGCTGCCATGAGGTGACCGAGACGAATTGTTGTGTGCATCTGCCATATCAAATTTTCTTCAATTTCGCGACAAAAATCGGACATCGCTGTCGCTTATAGTAAGGTTGGTCGATTTTACAAGATTTAGAAATTACAACAGCATAATTACCGTTCAATAACAGTATACATCAATTATCGGCGATTAAAAGTTTTTTTTTGCACCGCCAATTTGGTACCACAAGAAATGTATATCAATAAAATAATGCATTTGCAGTTCAAGCTGAAAATACGATTGAGAAAAAGAAAATCAGTACATTATGGATATATGGATTAAGACCCATATAAACCGGCACGCTCAGGCAGGTTTATACAGGCCCAGAACTGAAATTGCTCATAAAAAACTGCGTTTTCCAATACGCCCGAAGGGATTCGAACCCCTAACCCTCGGTTTCGAAGACCGATGCTCTATCCAGTTGAGCTACGGGCGCTAAAGGTCAATAGGATAAAATAACGCATCGTCGCCGCACTGTCAACCAAAACCACGGATATAGCACCTATTCCGAGGTGTCTTCGGTGTCCTGCGCCTTGTGGATGATCCTGACGACACGCTCTGGATATGGAAGACCGCTTACGCTTATTTCAACGCCGCCCGTTCCAGCGCTGGATATCTCGATCGTCCCGACCCCCAACAGACGCTGGAAGAATGTTTGATGTGTGTGGAGTTGTTTTACATCGACATGACGCACCTCGGTCGTGCTCCTGGAAAGTATACCTTTTCTGCTTACCGTCCGCACATTGCTAACCTCAAGCGTTGTCCCCGCGCATCTGTACCACCAAACGCCCAGCACGATAAGACCGATGCCAATCAACGACAGTATCGCCCATATAACAAACCATACAGGATGCGACCGGAACATCGACGGGTGCAATTTGTATAGCACTTCTTCATTTTCCATATCCGCTCGTCCTTCTACCTCGGCAGGGCAACATAGAACTTACTTTCCTTACCAACCTCGGATTCAACCCATACACTGCCGTTGTTCCAGTCGGGGATGATGCTTTTAAATATAATCGTTCAGCATATTTTCAAACAGTTCCTGCCTGCCGCTTTTTATCTCAGGTTCGCCGTTTTCAATGGTATAAGCTTCCAGTTCTTCAAAGCCGATCTTTTTGCTATCGATCTTTTTGCCAAGTTCGCCTGCCCATCCGGCGTACCTTTCCTTGACTGCATTTTCAAAGGTCTTATCCTCGATCATTTTCGCCGCATTCTTTAGCCCGCGTGCGAAAGTATCCATCGCCCCGATATGTCCGTAGAAAAGGTCCGTCGGATCCGTTGACTGGCGTCTGAGCTTAGCATCGAAGTTAAGCCCGCCGGTCGTAAACCCGCCGCTCTGTAGTATCGTATACATAGCAAGTGTCGCCTCTGCGACATTCGTCGGGAACTGATCGGTATCCCAGCCCAAAAGCATATCTCCGCGGTTAGCGTCCACCGAACCTAAGAAATCGTTAGCGGCGCAGAAAGCAAGCTCATGCTGGAAGTCATGCCCTGCAAGCGTTGCATGGTTAGCCTCGATATTCATCTTAAAGTGTTCAAGCAATCCGTACTTCTGCAAAAATCCAAAACAGTTCCCCGCATCGAAATCATACTGATGTTTCGTAGGCTCTTTCGGTTTCGGTTCGATGTAAAGCTGCCCGCCGAACCCGATCTTGCTTTTATAGTCAACCGCCATTTGCAACAGCCTCGCCATCCTGTCAAGTTCCTTGCCCATATCCGTATTTAAAAGCGTGTCATACCCTTCGCGTCCGCCCCAGAAAACATACCCCTCGCCCCCAAGCTCATGCGTCGCTTCCATCGCCTTCTTGATCTGGCTCGCTGCATAAGCGAAAACCTCAGGCGAAGGATTCGTACCGGCACCTGACATAAAACGCCTGTGTGAAAACGCATTCGTCGTTCCCCACAACAACTTTATGCCCGTTTCAGCTTGCAGCTTTTTAGCTTTGGCAACAATAACGTCAAGCCGCTCGTTAGTCTCTTTAAGGGTATCCGCTTCAGGTGCGATGTCTCTGTCATGAAAACACCAAAAGCCAACTCCCAGTTTTACAAAGAACTCGAACGCCGCCTCAAGCGTCATCTCCGCAACCTTCATCGGATCGTCCGAATCGTTATAATTGCGTATCATCGTTCCGGCCCCGAACGGATCTGCCCCGGAGCCTTTAAACGTATGCCAGTAACAAACTGCAAACCGCAGATGCTGGGCCATTGTCTTGCCAAGCACCTTTGCATCGGCGTCATAATGTTTAAATGAAAGGGCGTTTGTAGAATCCGCACCTTCGTATTTAATTTTTTCTACACCCGGAAAATATTCACTCATTTTACTTGCTCCCATATTTTAATTTTCATATTCATATTTAATTTTTACAGCATCGTTTCTAATATATAGAACCACTTATTGTATGCTTCTTCGTATGCTTTCGCCTGTTTCGTATCGGGTTCTATCGTCTTGATCTTTTCCAGTCCGACGAACGCTTCTTTGCTGTTTTTATAGATTCCCGCTCCGATCCCTGCTCCTCGCGCCGCTCCCTGTGACCCGTCGGTGTCATACAGCTCAACGATGGTACCGGTCACCGTTGCAAACGCGCTTGCGAAAATATCGCTAAGGAACATATTCGCGTTGCCGGCACGTACGGTTTTCGCTTCTATGCCCATATCCCGCATGATCCCCAGCCCGAAGTTTAGTGCGAACACGATCCCCTCCTGCGCAGCTCGCAGCATGTGCGATACATCATGCCGGTTAAAGTCAAGACAGTGAACACTTGCGCCGATATGTTCGTTGCCAAGCGTTCGTTCCGCACCATTACCGAACGGCATCATAACAAGCCCGTCGCTGCCGACAGGCACTTTGCCCGCAAGTGCGTTCATCTCCGGATAGTCCATCCCGCCGGTTACATTATGCTTAAGCCAGCTATTGAGTATCCCTGCCCCGTTAACGCACAGCAGCACGCTGTACCTCGGCCGATCCGCCGTATGATTAACATGAATAAAGCTGTTCACTCGCGATTGGCTGTCATAGTCCGGTTGATCCCCGATACCGCAAACAACTCCGCTGGTCCCCGCTGTCGCCGCGATCTCCCCAGGCTCAAGGACGTTTAGCGACAGCGCGTTGTTAGGTTGATCCCCGCCTCGATACGTTATCTTCGTTCCCGCCGTAAGCCCAAGCTCGGCCGCGGCCTCTTTACTAAGCTCCCCTTGAACGCTGAACATCGGAACCACATCTGCGATAAGATCATTACTTATCCCAAGATCGTCAAGCAGCATCTGTGCTAACCCGTGTTTCTTAAAGTCCCACAAAATACCTTCAGAAAGCCCGGTTTCAGTTGTCGTTATCTCCCCGGTCATCTTCATCGCGATATAATCGCCCGGCAAACATATTTTGTGAATTTTCTCATAGATTGCCGGCTCGTTTTCCATTACCCATTTCAGTTTCGCAGCCGTGAAGTTCCCCGGCAGATTCAGCAGGTTTTCCAGGCATTTTTTCGTTCCGATCCGCTCTGCCGACGCTCTGCCAACCTCCACGGCCCGGCTGTCACACCAGATTATAGAAGGGCGGATAACGTTTTGGTCACGGTCTACGCAAACCAAGCCGTGCATTTGGTATGTAATACCGATCGCTTTGACGTCGGAGGTGTTTATATTTGCGGATTTTAGCATCTCTGCCGTCGCAAGCTTGACGTTGTCCCACCAATCGGACGGGTTTTGCTCGGCGAAACCGGGTTGCGAGGCGATTATCGCCATTTCCTTCTTAGGTGATGTCGCAGAGGTAACTCCCTTGCCGGTGTCAGCGTTTAGCAGAGTTGCCTTGACAGACGACGTTCCAATATCATAACCGATAAGATACATGCTTTGCCCTTTAATAAACACGGTTGTTGTGCTAATGAAAGTATGTTTTAGTGGCCGTTCTGTCAAGTTCAATATCTACCACAATACAATATTGAACCTTAATTAACGTTTTTAATAGCTATTTTCGGATTTTTGCTTGCAATATCCGGGCTTTATGTGTAGATTCTCCTCTTTGCAAAAGGGCGATTAGCTCAGTTGGCAGAGCAGCTGACTCTTAATCAGCGGGTCGTGGGTTCGAATCCCCCATCGCCCATATAATAAAGGCCTGTAGGTTATTTACCTGCGGGCCTTTGTTATTTTAGGGGTGGGATTTGGACCCACCTGCTGCCTAACGCCATGGTTTGACTTGTAAGGAAATGCTAAGACAAAAATAAATGTTAAAAATCCTAGATCGAGATTATATTGGCCTTGGTCGCTTTCTACCGATTTGGTAGCGGGGAAGGACGGGTTTTTTGTCGATAATAGGAATATAGATGCTGTTGCAAGTTGATAAGTAAGCTGGTATAATCACTAAAAGGTCATAACGAGACACTGCATCAGGTTTGACATATCTCCGTTGATCTTTCCTTTGCAGTATTATTGTCGAAAGCTTGGTAAGCCATTACAAAAAAGGAGATTTGTGTGGAATATCCAGTGAGAAGTCAGTCAATTAATCTGAGGAAATATTTTTGGATCACTGCTTCTATTTGGAGTATTTTTGTCTTAGCGATTTTAGCGTGGAATTTGTTCCATCATAAAAAGGAATTGTATGATGTTGCACTTAATCAAGCCCAGAATGTATTTCAGAAGGACTTATTATATCGCCGCTGGGCTGCTGAGCACGGTGGAGTTTATGTTCCTGTAACCAAAGAAACGCCTCCCAACCCATATTTGTCGGATGTTAAAGAGCGTGATATTGTTACCCTTTTCGGCAGAAAGCTTACCCTTGTCAATCCCGCATACATGACTCGCCAGGTTCATGAACTTGGTCTTGCGGAATACGGACTAAAAGGTCATATTACAAGTCTTAATCCGCTTAGGCCCGAGAACGCCCCGGATGACTGGGAAAGAAAAGCTCTTATTGCTTTATATGACGGCAAACAAGCGATGTTTTTCGGTGTCTATTTCCATATTATCGATTAGCAGGTTTTCACCAACGGCGGTAGTTTACCCGCCAACCCCACTTGACCGTCTTTTACAATTATCACCCCGTCAACACCCTCTATTCCGGCTATCTGGTTTAAAGTCGGCTCTACATCATCTATCGTCTTAACAAGGTTAGCTGCCTGTGTCGCCGTCGCGTCGGCAAGTGCTGCATCTTTAGCGACAACCGTCGCAAGATCGCACATCCCAAGGCTCATTGAGTGCCCCATCTTTCCGGAAGATGAGCATATCGAAATAGGCGTATCTTCGCCTTGCAGACTGAATGCGAGCCGGCCCGCCACTTCGGACTCCCCCGGGTAAAGACCGATGACGACCGGTTGGGTCGTTTGCAGATAAATATCGCCGCCGTTCTCGACGATCACTTCGGTGCAACCATTTTTTATAGCCGCTTGGGCTGCTAACTGCGCCATCACTCCCGCTACTGCAGCCATTGGCCCTGTGCCGGCAAGTTTGGCCGCGGCGACCATTCGTTCAGCAGCCTCAGGAGCATCCGGTTTTAACTCGACCGGTTTAAGTGATGTCTGGAATTTGGGATGACCGGCGATATACTCTTCAAGGATTTTTCGCTGCCGTTTGATTTCTGATGTGACCGCCTCAAACTTATCGCAACAGATGCGGAACACCGTTTCTTTATGAACAAATGTCTTGTAGACTCGTTTATGATCCATACCGTTTTGCTTAGAATGCTGCTGTGCACGCTCCGAATGGGCAAACCCGAACGCATGCAAGGCACTCGATACACTCATCCTCGTTATAGATGACCTCGCGGGTGGCGCCGTTAGTAATGATTAGGGCATCGGTAGGGCAGTAGGGCACACAATACCCGCAATGTGTGCAGCGATCATTATCACGCGTAACTCCCTTGCCGCTGAAGTTGACCGTAACGTTAAACGTCTTTACAAAGTCGATGCTCGCCTGAATTTGCTCCTCGGTTCCGGTTACGTCCAGCACCAGATAGCCTTCTTCTTCGGGAGTAACCTTCGCACGAAAGATATTGACAATAAGATCGTAATCTTTGACCAAGTGATAGATGATCGGCTTTTCGCACTCACATTTCGGAAAGTAAAGCATAAGTTTTCGTGTAATTGTTTCGCTCATTATTCTTGTTCCCTTTTCAAAAGAGGCTTCATGCCGCTATCTTTAGGCATCGCCGCAATGGGTCTCGTCAGATAAAAGTCGCCACGCCTGATCTCGTCGGCAAGCAGGTTGGCGATTTCTAGCGCCTTATAGTAGGACGACATCGAACCGACCTGAACTTTTTTGCCCTTTATTTCTATTTCGCCGCTTCGCAGTTGCTCATAGTTGACCTGGCAAACCGTCTTGCCTGTATTTTGCGGATAGTCATTACCATAATCGATAACCGGTGCCAAAATATCTCGGTCACGCACGCACGTTCGCTTTAGGATGTCTTCGTTCAGTATCGGTATCGGTACACCGATACCAAGCGCCAGTGAAACGCCATACCCGCGAAGACTCACCCCTCTAACGAATTCCTTGCGCATCTGCTTCATGTCTGCGGTCATCGCCAGCGTCCCGGCACCCCCGGTCGGCACTCCGCCCGGCGTCCGTTCACACCCGCTGGCGTGCTGTGTCCCCTCTGAATAAACATGGCCATGCGCTCCTGCCAGCCATACTCGCGTCCCGACTCCTATCGTTTCATAATACGGATCGTTGAGCAGCGGCGACAGTTGTCCTGCCGAGCTATAGTTAACATTTTTCTGATTCGCCTCCAACTGTCCCATATAGGTATAGATAGTTTCGTCAGAACAGTTGATCGCTACGTTATAATTCTGATAGCAGTTTCGCGGATTAACCATTGTTGCCTGGTTCAGATCCTCTATCGAAAAATATGTACGGATCTCACGCAGCGGATAGCAGTCCGTTACGTAAGACAGTGCGAACAGTTGAAGTTTTTTACCAGCTACAAGGTCTTCGATAACATGCCCGCCCCCATAACGGAATTCACCGGGCGGATACATATTCGCAGGGTCACCGTGACGGAGTTGCGTGGCCCCAAGATAAACATCCACCGCCGCTATGCCCGTATAGACCAGGACATCGGCGATCCATGCCTCACTCATGCGGATTTTCGGTTTGGAATGCCCAAAGTTTAAAAAGCACCCCGAAGAGCACATCGTCCCGAATGTCGCCGTCGTAACGACATCAACTTCCTCAGCCGCAGCCGTCAGCCCTTTCTTATCCACATAGTCCATGATCTCATCGGCAGTTAGAACAACAGCCTTGCCGGATTCGATACGACCGTTAATTTGTTCATAAGTCTTCATGTTCTCTCCGATATAAATTGTCCCCGCCCCCTGATAGGGATAAGCGTCCGCAGCACTCTGTCATCCTCAAAACTGAGTAGTTGTCTGATTTCAACGATTTAGGCAAACTTCCCAGATAACTGTTGATATCCGATTTTACAGGACTATTTGGGATAAATCAATCTTGAAATTCTTGCCGATCCCGTTTTAGAGTTCCCAAACCTCACAGCAGATGTCACCGCGAAAACTATGGAAAGCCGGATTATTAGATTCTTGTTCGCACGCATTGCAATTACACCTATTCCTGTTCCATCGTATGCCGTTTTCATTGTCGTACTTGGTTGGGGTTGCCCTCATAGATCGATGCGATTTCATTGACGGTCTTTACACCTTTGATCGCTTCGATAGCTGCTTTTGCCGTAATGCGTTTGAGCAATACGCCCTATACACTTGTTTAATTTGGGGAGCATTATAGCGAAGATATGTTCGCATGGGCAAAAAAGACATTTTTGAGCAAAAAACCACTTGACATCATCAAAGTCTTCAATTACGTTGAATATTCATGAGTATACGGAATAAATTCGTGCTCTCGGCCAGGAAAGAGGTCTCCCCAATTAACAGTTCACAACTGGACGATGAGGGCGTAAAGGCATTCTGCGGCGAGATCAGTTTGCTCCTAACAGGAGCAAACCCCACAAAGTTCCGGGCAAATTTGTAAGTACGCGATGAATTCGACCAGAGGAGATGGTTTTTACCCTGTTGGTTTTTTATATATCGCAGAGTTGGACGAACCGTTCCGGTAAGCGAAACTGAAGTTTTGATCTTAAATTCTGCACTTGCGCGAAAGAGAAAGGAGGTTAAAACGCGTAACAGGTAAAAGTGTTTAATGTTGCACTTTTCATAACGGTATGGGGAGAGTGCATGTAACTTGAAATGTTGATTTAAAAAAGGGGAAAGTATTATGTACAAAAAAAATATGTGTTTAATTTATGTTGTTCTGGCGATGTTTTTGTTGCCGGGAGCAGTTCAAGCGGATTTAATCCAGCATCTGGACGCCAGCGTCTCGTCAAGCGTGACGACCGATGTGTCCGGTGAAGTAACTCAATGGTCCGATCAGTCAGGAGCCGACAATAACGGCGTGGATATGGCTAACATCGGAACCCCGATCTATCCCAGCACCAGCCTTGCGGCATCGAATTTGGAGGGGGTGGACATGGGAACCGACCGTAACGGTTTTCAATTATTCAGTAGTGCTGACAGTGAAAATTGGCTGGATTTTACGGGTGGTGCGTCAGGAAACAGCGGCTTTTGCGTTATGATAGCGTTCAAGGCCGATGAGATTCTCGGCGGCGTTGTCAGGGATATATTGATGGGCAACGCTACTCCCGCTCAGGGGATAGGTTTCGGTTTAAAATATGAAGGAGGAGCGGTTATATTCTACGCCCACGGCACACAGTATACACAATCAGGGGTCACTGTTGCCGCCGGGGACACAGTCGTTTATGGATTGAATTACAATGCGTCAACGGGCGCTTTTGATTTTTGGGATTCCAAGAGCGGCACCACGATGAATGTCACGGCAACTGCCAATGCCGATTATGCCACAGGAACCTCGGTTTATCTGGGTACGACGGGTAATGGCGATCAATACATGAGCGGAATGATCGGCGAGGTCAGGATATATGATGGTCTCTTGAATTCTACTGACTTTGAGAACGCACAAGATGATATGACCTACAAGTGGATCACCAACGTTGTTTGGTCTCCTACCGATCCTGAGCCGGATCCGGCTGACGGCGCTGATGTTGTGCCCGACAGCAATTTAACGCTTAGCTGGAATAATCAGATTCCGGCAACTCAAAGTGATTCGGTGTATGTCGATGTCTATTTTGGAACGAATCCGACCGTTACGTCAAATCCGAAAGTTCTTTCGAATGAAGATGTAACCGGTGTAAGCCGCAGTTCCGTGAATGTGAATGCCTCTGTCGCCGGAGAAACGTACTACTGGCGTATTGATACGGACTACGGCGGTGCCGAAGTGCTCGAAAGTAACGTCTTTAGCTTCGATGCATTAGAGGTTAACGTTTTCGACAATGATGGCGAGGACAATCTGTGGTCCACTGCCAGCAACTGGTATCCCGATGTGGTTCCGGTGAACCCTACCGGTGCTTTTATCGGCGGTTACGATGTGACTGTCGATTCGGTTGTTTCTTCCCCGGCAGATATTCGTCTTTTCGATGCCTCCTTAACTCTAACGGCCAATGCGGATTTAGCCGCTGGTTCACTCCTGGAATGGGACGGCGATGTGGTCTGGAACCAAACAGGCAGTCTCTTCTCGATGGATGAAGGGTACATAGGTATAGCCGCAGAACAAGTGAATGCGGATGTCGTGCTGGAGGGTTCCGCTCATTGGAATTTTTCAACAAAACTCGAATTAGGTACTTCGCTGCTTTCAGATATTTTATTGACCCTTAAAGGTTCCAGCGTCGGTATCGATTATACCGGTGCTTCCGGTTCGGATGTTTTTGTGCTTGGTACGGCCGCGACGATCGAGTCGCGTCCCGATAGCGGCGGAGCCAGTCCATTGGAATTGGGCGTCGCAGAGCTATCACTGGAATCCGGTTCGCAGTGGATCCTCGACGGTTCCGATTATACCGGCAGTTACACTGTCGGTGAACGTTTCTACCTGGCCAATTACGGTTTCTTTTCCGGCAGCACTCTTGGCGTGTGTTTCGGCAATTTCGCTCTCCCTGCCGACCGCGACCTGCAATTGGTCAATACCGGTGACGGATCGACAGCCGGTTCGCTTTACTACGAGGTTGTGGCTCAAACGGCAGCGACCGGGCCCAATGTCATTATCGTAAATATTGACGATGTCAGCGGCGGGCATTACTTTGGCGTTGAGGGCCGTGATTGTATAACGCCAACGATCGATTCGCTCGCGGCAAACGGAATTAATTATACCAACGCAAATGCTGCATCGACGGTTTGTGCGCCATCCCGTTATGCCATACTTACCGGCAGGCACGCAAGGCGTAATACAAGCGAAGCATTCCTTGCTGCATATCCACCTGGGGAGGTGCCGCGTTTTGGTAACACAGATGTTGAATTGGAAACTGACGGGCAAAACATTGGTGCGTTGCTCCAGCAGGTCGGCTACCGTACGGCATTTATAGGCAAGTCGCACAATCTTGACAATAGCTTGGGTGACACTGCCAATTGGCCTTCGCTGGGTTTGGTAACCTATGGGCAATCGGCCGATCCGACCACCGACCCGTTGGTCAACGGAGCGATGGGACACAATCATCGAGTTCTCTGCCAGCGTATGAGGACCTACGGTTTCGACTTTGTCGGTGGCTTTTACAGCGCCAACCTTAAGGAACTCTATAACGACTATCTCAATGTCCACAACCAGGAATGGATCACGAAGAACGCGCTTGATTTTATCGATGAAAACCATAATCAGCGTTTCTTCCTCTACGTAGCGCCTACGATGATCCACGGACCTCTCAACGACACTGATCTGAGCCCAACGCTGGCGGCTGATCCGGGTTTCACCAGCGCAGGATACCTGCCGAACGAGGACTACTCCTTTATGCCTTCCCGACAGTCGATCATCGACGAAGTAAACACGGCAGGCAAGGAGCTTACTTCGGCACGCGTTACCTGGATCGATTATTCTATGCAGGCGATTATCAATAAGCTGACTGAACATGGGATTACCAACGATACGCTGATCATCTTTACCGCTGACCATGGTTCGATAACGATTCAGGACGACCCTGTTAGCAGGGGAAAGTCATCGCTTTATGAGGCCGGTATGGATGTTCCGTTAGTAATGTATTGGCCGGGCGGTATTACTTCGCCGGGACGCACATACGATAACCTGGTTCAGCACATTGATTTTGTACCGACAGTGCTGGAACTGGCAAACGCAACAGCTTTCTCCACTCGGCCGCTCGATGGTGAAAGCCTGGTACCGATACTGGATGGCAGCAGCGATGCCTTACGCGATGATATCTATTGTGAGATTGGTTATGCACGCGGCGTGCGTACAATGGATTGGAAATATATTGCTTTGAGATACACGCCCGAAGTCTATGTACAGATCGAAAGCGAATACCTTTGGTATAATCTTACTACCGGGGACTATTGGCCACGACCGTACTATATCACTAACGCCGGCTTGTCTGAGGCAGCGCGAAGTACACATCCGGGTTATTTCGATGACGACCAACTCTACGATCTTACAGCGGATCCGACCGAACAAAGCAATAGTTACGGTCAGTATCCGGTTTTGGAATTCGACCTCAAGGAACGTCTCGATGACTATGCGGCAATGTTTACTGATCCTATTCAGCATTTGGACGCAACAGTTTCGGCAAGCGTTACCGGCAGTCCCGTTAGCCAGTGGGCCGACCAATCCGGCAATGGCAATGACGCAATTGCCGATGTCGGCAGCGTCTATTATCCCAGCAGCAGCCTTTCGGCTTCCGGATTGGCGGGATTGGACTTCGGGACCACTCGCAACAGCCTTGAATTGTTCACCGTTGCCGAGTCAGACAGTTGGCTCGATCAATCAGCCGGCACGGATGGTTTTGCCGTTATGATCGCGTTTAAGTGTGATGCTTTGCACAGCGATTGGAGCGATGTTTTAGGTAATTCAAGCTCCACCTCCGGTTTTGGACTGCGTTACAGTTCCACCGGACAGATCGCCGGTTACCTTGGCGACCAGACATTCCAGAGTGACGGCAGCAGTCTGATCCAGGCCGGCGATACGGTTGTTATAGGATTTAACTATGATGCCATGCAGGGCGAATACGAGTTTTGGGATTCGAAGAACGACGGTGCGCCATACGGCACTATCGGCAATGTTTCTGCTGCGGACTTTTCTCAAGCCTCAGGTGTAACAGTTGGATCCATGACTGACAGCAACCAATATATCAATGGCATGGTCGGCGAAATTATCGTTTACGAGAAGACGTTAAGGCCTGCCGAATTTCATGCCGAACGTAAGGCGCTGGCAGATAAGTGGGCGGCCGATACCGCAGTCACGGTGCCTGATGTACTTGGCCTTGCTCAGGCAACTGCCGAATCGGACATCGTTGCAGCAGGTTTGGTAGTCGGTACGGTAACTACCGCTTACA